>JAEHDI010000874.1 GCA_016880505.1 Bryobacterales bacterium
GCGGGCGTCGGAACCGACACCCGATACCGGTTGCCGGTGTGATAGCGGGCGCCACTGTAATGGATGATATAGTAGGTCTTGTCGCGCCCATTGTTGAGGTGCGGGATAACGATAGGGCCACCATTGTTGATCGCAAAGAGGTTGTGGTTTTCAAATGACGGTTTGGTGGGATCCCTCCATGCCCGAGCATTGAACTTCGAATTGAAATTGCCCCAGTAGAAACTGCCATGGAAGCCGTTGGAACCCGAGCGGCTGATCATTGAGAGCTGGGCAATCTGGGGGTATTCCGCCGAGTTGTTGGCAGTCATGACTTTGAATTCCTGGTAGCTATCCACGTCGCCACCGGGAAAGCCATTGGCCGTCGGCCCAGCATTGATCGCGTCGTTCACCGAGACGCCATCCGAAGTGAAATTGTTTCCCTTATCGCGAGCGCCGTTGATCACAATCCCGCAACAATTGTTGTTCGCACCATCTCCGCTTTGGACTCCAGCGGTTACGAATACGACGTTGGGCCAACCACGACCGTAAACGCTCTGAGGCAGTTGGGCAAAGTCCCGGGCCGTTTTCACACTCGAGAGCGCCGCTGTCTCGGTCTCGAGGTGACCGTAGTCTTCCGTGACCGTTACAGTGGTCGCGGTTTCAC
Organism: Bryobacterales bacterium; assembly: GCA_016880505.1. Classification (GTDB taxonomy): domain Bacteria; phylum Acidobacteriota; class Terriglobia; order Bryobacterales; family Bryobacteraceae; genus JAEHDI01. The sequence continues at coordinate 644 of JAEHDI010000874.1, forward strand.
CAACCTGCATGCTTGCGTCCACTCGTCTGATCTGACTTGACTCCAAAACGATCCGGCTTCGCACGAAGGTGCTGAACCCTGTAGAAGTCACGCGAACTTCGTAGCTTCCCCGCTCCAGCCCGGCGACGCGATAATCTCCGTTTTCGTCGGTCACAATCTGCCTTTTGAATTGTGTGCCTTCGTTCGTGACGTCTACCGTGGCCCCGACGATGACCCCCCCAGATGGGTCAGTCACCGTTCCCAGAATGGTGCTTTGGGTGGATTGTCCCTTCATGTCGACCGTTGCGAGCAGCAAGAGGCCGGGCACAAGCAGCAGGAAGTAACGCTTTACGGAGTACCCCATCTTCCACCTCCCTGTGGAATAGTCGTTTTCGTCCCTAACCATGACTTTTTGGTGACCAAAGCCGGAGGTTCGTTTGCTAACTTTATAATCTTAAGTAGGGTTCTGTGTCAAGAGAATAAAGCGCGCCGGGCCGGAAAGTGAGTGCTTGGGTTCCGGCCTGACGGCACCGGAATTCGGAGGGTGCCAGCTCTCAAGCTGCGAATGACTACAGTAAGGCAAGAGAAAGTGTTCTGATTTAGGAAGACTTCGCGGCCAGAAAGAAGTCGGTCTCGGTCAGCCTGTTGATCTGGTGCGTGTAAATTTCCACGCCGCCCCTCGCAGGTCACGGAAGACGATGGCCTGCGCTACGTCTGCGTTCGCGGGCCATGGAAAGCGATGGCCTGCGCCACGTCTCCCTTCGCAGGCCACGGAAAACGATGGCCTACGCCACATACGCCGCCCCACAGGGTGTGTATTGTCTGGTACTGTATCCAGAAGCCTGGAAGGGGAGGCTCTATGGATTCGAAAGCTGGTTGGAACCGGAGAAGGTTGTTGCAGGCCGTGGGCGCGAGCGTGCCCACGTTGAAACTCGTCGGGGTTGCCGCTTCCGCCGCACAGGAGGACAGCGCCAAGTTCACACCCATCGACCTTAGCCCGTACTTCAACGCGTCGTCGGCGGAATTCGGTCCCCGCGGAATGCGCCCCCAGACGGGAGCATCCGGCGCGCGGGGCGACGGCCTGATCCGTCCGCCGGGCGGAAAGCAGGAGCTTCAGGGCATTCCCTTCGTGCTGGGGCCGGGAAACGTTCAACAGAAGTCGTGGATCGCGGTCAGCACGGCCGGGCAGCCATGGGCTATTTCCAAGATCGAGATCCCGATCGGACGGACCGCCCCATGCCTCTGCCTTGCGCAGTTCTGCGACTGGGATCCCAACGAGATCGACCAGAGCGGCTTCGAGAGCATCGAGCATCTCGGGCAGAAGCTGGCCGAGGCCACGCTGGTGTACGAAGACGGCTCGGAGTTTTCGGCGCCCATCCGGCGGCGACTTGAGGTCCATGCCCCGTCGATTTCTTTCGGCTACCAGTGTTTTCTCGCTATGCCGAGCAGCACGTGGGAACCGGCGAAGCTCACTGACCCGCTCCCCAATGGCCTGGGATGGGGGAACCTGCAAACGAGCGCCACGGGCAAGAGTCCCGGGCAGGCGCCGTTGTGGATCTGGGCGCTGGAGAATCCCAATCCCGACCGCAAGGTGAAGGCGCTGCGGGTGCAGGCAATGGCCGAAGATCCCGTGGTGCTCTGCGGGCTGACACTCTTTCACGGGCGCGAGCACCCGTTGCGCAGGGAGAGGCGGACACTGTACCGCATTACGCTGCCCAGCCCGACGGCGGAAGAAAAGGACCGCTGGACAGTCGAGGTGGACCTGGGTGTGGTGGTGCGCACGTATGTTCTGCCGGAGTTCGACCCCGAGTCGTGGCTGCGAGCCGACGGCGCAGGATTCGGCGAGCGGAGCGCGGCGCCGAGCCAGGCGCGGCACCTGTACGCCGAAGTCGCGGCGAGCGCCGATGCAACGCTTGAGGTCCGCGATGCAGCGAGTGGCGGGCGGTATCAGTTTGACCTGATCCACGCAGTGCCGGGACAGGAGCTGGAGGCGCGCCACGGGAGTTCGCGCATCGAAGCACTGGAGCGCGAGAAAACGTGGATTCATGGCCAGGTGGTAGACTCCGCCACGGGGCGTCCGACACCGGTGCGTCTTGCCTTCCGCTCCAAGGACGGCCGGTACATTCCTCCCTACGGACACCGGACTGAAATCAACGGCGGGTGGTTCCAGGACTACGCCGCCGACGCCAAGATCAGCTCGAATTCCTTCGCATATGTGGATGGAACGTTCCAGGCAGAGCTGCCGGTGGGAGACTTGTACGTCGAAATCAGCAAGGGATTCGAGTACAAGGCGATCCGCGAGAAGCTGGAAATCAAGTCATCGCAGCGTGAGTTGAAGCTACAGATCGGCAAGCACGAGGACTTGCGCTCCAAAGGATGGGTGACCGCGGACACGCACGTGCATTTTCTCTCGCCGTCGACGGCGGTGCTCGAGGCGCAGGCCGA
>JAEHDI010000875.1 GCA_016880505.1 Bryobacterales bacterium
CAATTGTTACATCAAATGCATGGGCAATTTCTCCCAATCGTGCCCGCACCTCGTGATACGTCGCAAGCCGCGCCGGTACGGCCTCGCGCGCGCCTTCCGTCGCCCATCCGTAGCCTCGCTCCTCGGAATACGCCATCCCCGGATCGACCGGCAGGAAGCGCGGTTCCACGGTATTCATCCAGACGTACGGATCGGTCCGGTACGCTGACCCTCGCGGCCGCGTCACGGGTCCCCCGAAATCGAATCCGAACTCAAATTGCCCGAACCGTTCGAGAACCCTTTCCCGCTCCTCGACGATCTTCAAATCGTGGCGGACGTACGCGAGCTTATGCTTCCAGTGCCCGACGTCATCGGGGCCGAACGCCATCTCCTCCGGGTAGAGCCCGTCCGTCAACCGCGCCAGCCCCTCCCAAACCTCAGCCGCGGCCGACAGCGCGCGCTTCGCATCGGCCAGCGCGGCCGGATCACCGGTTTGATAGAACCACTCCAGCCGGTACGCCGCGGTCTGTTTCCGGGCGTGGTAACGTGCCAGCGATGATAGGACGCTGAAATCGGGTTCCGAGCCTGACCACTCGCGATGCTCCCTACCCAGCTTGCTTGATGCCCGCGCCACCGCCTGCTCCGTTCGCGCGGCAAGATCGTCCAGGCGTTGCGCAGTATCGAGCGCCGTCTGCTTTGCGGAGGCCACTCCCACGATCCGATTCCGGACCGCCTCCGGAATCCCGGCGATCATCCGCCAGTCGCTCGGCCGCACGTCCTTGTAAGCGTCGATCAGTCCGCCCGGATTGATCTCCGGCCAGATGTACATGTTCGGATCCGCCAGGTGTGCGGCCACGATTTCCGGCAGCACGCCGCTCGCACCCCGGTACGCTTCGAGCACATCCGCCGCCGCCGTTCCGAACCGGCGTCTCAGCTCCGCCATCCATGCGCTCTCCGGAGTCTTTGGGTCATAACTCAGGCGGCCCCACAGAAGGTAGAACAGCCAGTAACGCTCGAACTCGTGCTTCCAGAAAACGCGGTTCTCCTGCCCGGCTGCGAACACGCCCCACTTTCCCGGCCGGTTCCCGAAACCCTTCTGTGCCATCGGCGGATCGATTTCGAACCCGATCGAATCCGAAAGGCGGAACGTCGGCGTCATGCGGCGGACGAAGTCAGGATCGCCCCACAGCAGCAAACGGTTCGAACCAAGCCCCCAGACCTCCCAGTAGAACTCGTACGGCCTGGGCTTCTTCAGAAAGTCGAGATAGCTGTACCCCGGCCACGTCTCCGCCGGCTGGTACGGGCGCCCGAGGTCCTCCGCCCAATACTTCGACGACAGTCGCAGCGGCGCCCCTGATGTGACCGCGGCATCGAGCATGCCCGGCTGCATCGCCCAGCCGCGCATGTCTAGCGTCACAAGTCGGCCCGCCTCCGCAATAGCGCGGAAAACCCAATTCCGGTAAAACTCCACTTGGCTGTCTGAAGGAATGCCGCTTTCGGAATTGGTGCGCATCTGCACGCTGCGGATCGCGGGGCAGGCGGCGAGGATCTTCTTCAGCGCGGCGTAACTGTATGGACCGATGTTCTCGGCTGTCAGTCCTTCCACGGACGGTTTCATTCCCGATTGGATGTTGTGTTCCCAGATACCCAGCGTGAAATCCACGCCGTGCTCCGCCGCCGTGTGGGAGATGAAGCGAAGCATCTCTAGGTTCCGCTCTCGCTCCACCGATGACAACCCTGGCACGCGAACGTTCCGGAACTCCGGCAACTCCACCCAGTAGGGATACGCCGGCGCCAGGTACTCCGTCTGGTGCGCAAAAACCAGGTTGAAACGGTTGAAACGGTTCCGCGCCAGCATTGCGAAGAAGTCCCGCCAGTATTCGTGGGAGTAATACCAGTCCCGCTCCAAGTCGGCGTTGTGTAGGAACCATCGGATGCTCCGCATCGGCGTCGCGGGCGCGCCTTTCGCGGCGAATAACCGTCCTCGCTCCCGGATCTGCGCCGCCGCTTCGAGCAGTCCGTACATCAGGCCGCGGAGGTCGCCGCCGGTGATCCGGCCGGGCTGGATTCGATAGGTCTCTGGCGCGTCCGGCGTAATTTCGGCAGTGAACCTTACCTGACTCGGTTTCAGTCCGCGCTCGGCGATGGCACGTTCCACTTCGATCCTGCCAAACTCAA
>JAEHDI010000876.1 GCA_016880505.1 Bryobacterales bacterium
CCGAAGTGGACGATCGGCTCGCTCGAACCGGCGTAGCCGACCGAGGTCGTGGCCCGGTTCCATTGCGAACCGGAATCGGTGACGACCCGCACGAGGGCGCCAAGTCCGTCCCGGTTGCTTTTCCGGCCCCGCAGTTTCACGCGAAGCCAGTGGTTGGTCGTTTCGGTAACATTCAGCAGCACCAGCGGGCTCTCGTTCAGCCTGGTGACGACCACGTCCAGACGCCCGTCCCGGTTCAAATCTCCGAAGGCTGCGCCCCGATGCAGCGCTCTCCCGGGAAGCGCAACCATCCGGAACCGGCCGCCGCCGAGGTTGACAAAGACACTGTTTGTCTGGCGGGACTGGACGTCCATCGCCAACTCCGCGTTGTCGCCGGGGAAGCCATTGGCGCTGATGATGTCCTTCCAGCCGTCATTGTTCAGATCTCCCGCGCCAGCGCTCCAACCACTGAGCGGCTGGCTTGCGCTGCTGACCAGGCTGGGATAGGAAAGGTCTACGAACTTCCCTCGTCCCACGTTCCGAAAGAACGTGAAGCCTTCGTTGGACAAAGCCGTCACGAAGAGATCTTCCCGGCCGTCGTTATCGAGATCGCGGAAGTCGGCGCCCATCGACGACACTGCCCTTCCCTCGCCGTTGTAAGCGACGCCAGCCGGCAGCGCTCGTTCTTCAAAGCGGCCGGCGCCAAGGTTGTGGAACAGAAAGTTCGGCGTGGTGTCGTTGCCGACGAACACATCCAGACGACCGTCAAGGTCGTAGTCGCCGAAGACGACCCCCATCCCTTTGCCGGGAGGCTGGCCGATGCCGGAATCCATCGAGACGTTCTCAAACGTCCCGTCGCCCCGATTGCGGTACAGTTCGTTGGGCAGCGGCACATAGTGCCGGGGATGGCAGTAGCCGCGATACCCCGGCCGCTCGTCCCCGCAAAACGGCTCCGTCGCCGGATCCCAGACTACGTAATTGACGACGAAGAGGTCGAGGGATCCATCCTGGTCGTAGTCGAACCAGCCGGCGGCCACCGACCAGCGCCCCGTGCCCGCCAGTCCTGCTTTGGCGGTCGCATCCTCGAATGTCCCGTCGCCGCGGTTCCGGTAGAGGATATTCTCGCGGACGCCAGTGACGAACAGGTCCGTCCGGCCGTCATTGTCGTAGTCGGCTGCGGCGATGCCCATCGCGTATCCTCTGCCCCTGACGCCGGCGTGTGCAGTCACGTCCGTGAAACTCCCGTCCCGGTTGTTCCGGAACAGGCGGTTGTCAAACGATGGGTCCACTTTCTGCAACGACGGGATGGCGGCGCCGTTCGTCACGTAAATGTCCGGCCAGCCGTCACCGTCGTAGTCGAACACCGCCACCCCCGAAATCATCGTCTCGATCTGGTGCTTGCGGCCGGCAGCGGAGTTCTTCACCACCATCGGGAGTTCGATCGTCTGAAACCGGACGCCGCTGGGGTCGCCTGCTGCTGGCTTCTCGGGCGTCGCCGCAAGAATGTCTGTCGCTCGCGCCAGTTCCTCATTCGCGCCGGCGCGGCGAAGCCACTCGATGCTCTCCTTGAGCCTGCCCTGGCGGAAGAGGAAGAGGCCGTAATCCGATTGCGCAAACCGGTTCGCACCACGCGCCGCCTGTTTGAAGTACCGCTCGGCCTCCTCTACACGCCCCAGAGCCTCCAGAGTCAGGGCCAGCCCGCGTTGCACCGCATCCGAATCTGGAGTAAGTCGAAGGGCGGCTTCATACGCTTTCCTTGAGTCCTCAAAGCGCCCCAAATGGTAGCAGACACGCCCGAGATAGAAGCACGCGTTCTCCTCGCGTGGGTCAAGCGTGCAGGCCCGGCGCAACGGTTCCTCCGCCTCCTTGAATCTCTCCTGAACCGCGTACACGGTACCCAAGAGTCTGTGGGCGCGGGTACTGTCTGGCTGTTCCCGAATGGCTTGGCGGAATCGAGCCTCGGCTTCCGTGTAATCTTTGCGCTCGAACGCCGCGATGCCGCGCCTAATGGAATCGCGATCCTGTCCTCGCAGGAAAGTCAAAGCGGCGAGCGCCATGCAGGCGGCTAGGGCAACACGCGTCATGCTCCGGGATACGCCTCGTTCACAAACACTGTAGCAGCGCAGGATGGCCCCCTTCCTCAGTCACTTCGAACAGGAATGAACCGATTCACAAAAGGACCTCCCAACTGTTTTGTGGCACAGGGCCATCGTTTTCCGTGGCCTGCGAGGGTGGCAGACGACAAAAGCCGATCCTCTGCCCAGCGTGTCAATGCCGGACGGCCCGCTCTTGACTTTGCCGGAGCAAGCAAGAAACAATGGTGAATCGATTCAGCGAAGGAGTATGAATGTCTCGCATACCCGCTCTTGTCCTTTTGCTGTTGATGTTTGCCGCCGCCTCTTTCGCCTCGGACGCCGCTGGCCGTCAGAGTATCCCACAACGCTGGTGGGAAACCACGCCGACCATCTGCCGGGTATCGCTCAGGCCGTCGGGACCGCGCATTGCACTCCCCATCAAGGACCCGGCCAGGCTGTCCGCTGTTCTGGACGAGATGAAGGCCAAAGGCATACACGCCCTGGAAGTCTTCGCCCCTGCGGAGGGAGGTGCGAGCTACGGCGGCCTCGACACCATCAACCGGTATCGCATCCACCCGGAGGCCGGCACGATGGACGACTTTAAGCGGCTGGTGCGGGTTGCGCACGACAAGGGCCTGCCCATCATCACGTTTGACAACCTCGGTTACTCGAGTGTCGATGCCGTCGATTTCCTGAAGGCCTGCGACGACATCAAAGCGGGCAGAGACAGCCGGGAGTCAAAATTCTATCTTTGGAGTGACAGCGCGGACGCGCCGCCTCCGGGTCCTGCTGGCAAAGACACGTACTTCATGGTCCGCCCGATCCATTTGCCGGGGGACGGGCCAGGTGGCCTCTACGACTCCAGGAAGCACGAATTTTGGCAGTACAGCGCGCGAGCCGGCAAGTACTACTGGACAAAGTGGGGCGGCGTTGACAAGGCCGGCAAACGAACCCGCCTGCCGCAGTACAACTGGGGGAGCCGCGAGTTCCAGGAAGAGGCCGAGAGAATCGTCCGCTTCTGGATGGACACCGGTATCGATGGCATGATCATCGACGCGGTGAACTGGTACGTGGATTACACCTGGGAACTCGGACGCCGGCGGATCACGGACGTGATCGCGAGTTACGGGAACGCATACTCCCAGCCCGAAGGCGCCGGCGGCTTTCACGAGGACCCGGTGCCCTGGATCACCGAGGGCGGCTGGAACTCCGTACAGAACTACGCGCTGAACATCTGGTGGGAGAAGGGCTCTAACGTGATCCAAAACGCTATCGAGACGGGCGACCCGCGCCCCATCGAACGGGCGTTGCGTGATTTCCGCGACCGCGTTGTCGAGGCCGGCGGGACCGTGTATTTCGCGCCCGAGGCGCGTGGCCGCATCGACGATGCCAGCAAGCGGAGGCTGGCGGCGGCGGTGGTGATCACGACAGGCCATCTGGTGGCGGTTCACGAAGGCCCGGAAGGGCTGCTGGTGGATCCCGAGGTGCGCCGGCTGATCGAAGCAAAGCGCGCGCATCCGGATCTGGGGCAGCTCACACGGCGACGGCAGCTTGCGACACGCGCTGACGACAAGCACTACGCGTTCCTGCTCACGGCGCCAGACAACTCCGAGCGCATGATGGTAGCGATGAACTTTCAGGCGGCGCCGCAAACCGTCGAAGTGGATCTTAGCGGGGTCGCGACGCCGGGGTTGGTCGAGGTCGGGACCGGCGCTTCGCTCGCCCGCAATACCCGGCTCGCCGTGGACCTGCCGGCTTACGGCTACCGCCTCTTTGTTGTCAAGCCGGTGCAGGCCGCGCTGTGACCCTCGTCAAGGCCACGCCCCTGCAACTGATTACGACACCGTGGAGTTGTCCCTGGTGCGACGAAAGCGTCCTCAAAGAGTAGGCTTTCGAACCCCTTCGCAAATCTGGGTTGTTTTCGTATGGAATTGAAAATTGGGGTGGGCGGAGGGGTTCGGACCTTCGGCCGCAGAAAAGGCCACCGAACCGGTGAGATTCGATGACCCTGTGGATTGACGTGGCGTTTCAGGCTTGTGCAGCTCCGTTCGACCGGATAGTATTCTTCTCGTTTTAGTACGACCGGCTACAATACTTCCTTCCACCGGGAGTTGTCGCATGGATGTTAATCGTCTTACAGGCAACTCGGTTGAGATTCAAGCGGTCACCTTTCGAGTTTGTAAAAAGCTCCTGGGGGAACTCATAAGCCTCTCCAGCTATCATCCCATCCACTGTGTGGCTATATCCCTCATTCACGAAGATCCTGATCTCAGTCCAGTTTTCGCCACTCGCATTAGAGACTATTACGCTGTCAAGCGAACATACTGCCGATGCTTCCAGGGTTGCGGGGCTAGTCCCTGTTCTTTCTGTTTGGGTGGAAGTCGCTTCTGGTCCGACGGCTATTTTCGAAGGAAAGGCGCCAAGGGAATTCAAGATGGATACCACAATGATGAAGATCACGATAACGTGCCAACGTTTTGGATCAACAGACTGGGGAAGTACCGCTTGTGGGTTAGCCAAACCGACGGCAAGCCAGATCATACAGATCACCGCAAGGAGGCCAGACACGATCTGTGAGACGAAGAGCAGGATCAACAAGTATCTCGACCAGGCTGCCGCAGAATCATATATTCCGTTCGAGCCCACTCTCGGACAGTACCTCACCAAGGAAGAAGCTGACCTGCGTTATGCCAATATGAAGAAGTGGTATCAGGATCATGGTCACTTCTGGGTGGGAACCGGCCCCTACTACCTGGACAAGGTCTTTCTCACGGAAAAATCCCTGGTCTTGAAGCAGAACAAGGACTTCCCCGATAAATCCGACCGCTGGGCACAGTTTGCCGAGCCGCGGCTGGCGGAGACCACCCTTGACGGGCCGGGCCAGATCAAGGCCGGTGAGGAAGCCACATTCGATGCCCTGGTCACCTTCAAGGACCAGCCCTATCCGCAGGCTGACATCC
>JAEHDI010000877.1 GCA_016880505.1 Bryobacterales bacterium
ACCCTGCCAGACATGCCCGGAACGGCGCTCGCGCACGTTGAGGTAGGCGGCGTAGCGCCCGTGGGTGTAACGCAACGTGAGGGCCATCGATTCGGCGTGGCGCGGCACGGCCACCAGATGGACGTGGTTGGACATGAGGCAGTATCCGATGAGCGGGAGTTGATAGAGTTCGCATTGCTCGCGGAGCAGCCCGAGATAGGTGTGGCGGTCGGCGTCACGGGGGAAGACCTCGCGGCGGGCATTGCCACGTTGCGTGATATGATGCGGGACGTCGATCGCCACGACGCGAGCGAACCGAGCCATATAGATGCGGTGCGTGAAAGGCAGAGAAGATCTCAACGAAAACCCGGCAGAAAACTCTCCGTCTGTCACTGGGTTCCGTCCCGGACTCCTGATTCGGCTCGGCAAAGGGCAACCTGGCGGCTATTTTAAGCCATCAGGTGAGGTTGTGACGTTTTGGTACAAATGATGCAAAAGCAATCTGCGGCCGAACTGACGGAGAAACTACGAGGCGCCTTCGCGCGGCTCGGGGATCGGCCTTTCCCCGAAGACAGTAGCGACGATGATGCCAGTCAGTTACACGCTGAGCTCGCTGATTTCGACGGTTACGTTGCGGGGCGAATCACAACTCTGATCAACGGAGGGCTTCTGGGCAGAAAGGATCTCGCGTCAGACGCAACCCTGAAGCGCCGTCTGGAGGCACTCGCCAACAACTCGGAGTCAGCCGGGTCGGGCGACGCAAAGAGATATCTCGAATACTTCCGCCAACTGGAAGGCCTTTTGGAACTGGGAAGAGATCTTGCGCGTTAGCTTGACGCCGCGTGGGAAATCAGCGAGTTCCCGGCCGGTATCCAAAAGCGGAAGAAAAAGGCGATGCTTCGCATCGGCTTTAGGAAAGGAAAACGGGTCAGCCTGAGCTGTGTGCATTTATGATGGCGTCGGAACGATTCTCGGCCAACAGCGACTTCTCCGGTACCGGCGACCGGCGCGGCAACTTCGTGTACGACGGAGCCAACGGTCCGCTCCTGCCGCAGAGTGCGCCGGCTTACGTCTACGATGCGATACCGGAACGGACGAAACCGGGACAGACGGACCGTTCTCTATCACCCCGGCTGGGCGCGCACGTCCGAGTCCAGGCAGGGCGAAAACGCGTCGTGAAAACCTGTCGTGAAAGCGCGTCGGCCTGAACCTCGCAGATTTCCCGGGAGCCGAATACGCGTCGGAAACGGGATAGACTTGCACCCCACCCGCACCGCAGAATAGAGATGGATCGGCGGTCACCCCATTCTCCCGGCTCGATCACCCTGCGATTCAACGGATTGTCGCGCGAACGCGGCGCCGGCTCACCATTCCGGCTCTAAGATGAGACCGGGAGCCGGTACTGGCGGGCTGACCCCGCAAATGGGGGGAATTTGGCTTTGTTTGGTCAAAATTCCGGCGTCAGCGAAACCGTCCAACGCAACCAAATTGTGCTGGTTTTCCTACCGTGGCGGCTCTTTCGAGAACTCAACCCAACCAAACGCCTCGGGCGTGTGGAACGTCTCCGAGGGCGGCGGGATCGGCGACCACGTGCTGTGCTGCGCGTTGGTCTTCCCGCCCGTTCGCATCAGGTTCAAGCGCCAGCGGTCACCATCTTCGGGCGGCGTGTGGGCGGCGTCGCGCGCGAAGTTGCGGAACGGGATGGCCAATTCCGTGATCCACTCGCGGTCGTCGGGCGACTCATCCTTTTTCGGCAGGCCGTGAAACGTCGTGCGGTAGCGGACCCCTTCGGGTTCCCAGGTCGGCGGCCCGGTCCACCAGTCCGTCCGGCAGCGGTTCAGCATCGCACCGATGGCGTTGATCTCGAACGTGTAGTAGTTGCGGGCCTTCGAGATGTTGGGGCTCAGAAAAATCTCCACGCAATCGTCCTTCGAAACCGGCCCGTGCCGCTCGGTCACGTATGCCGAGATGTGCCGGTCCTGGCACCGGTAGCTGACGTACAGGTTGACGTCGTCCCAGAGCATGCGGGCGGCGGTCCGCTCCTTCTCGCCTTCCTTCCACCAGTTGAAATGGAACTCCCCCGCTTCCGGAGCGTTCCGCCAGGCGGGTTCGTCCAGCTTTGCGTCGATGGTGATGGGAGATGGCGCCCGGTGGATTACGTAGACGGGACGAGTCGGCTGGCCGAAGCCGGCCAGTTCGGTGAGCAGGAGCAGCAGCCACGCACGGTGCATC
>JAEHDI010000102.1 GCA_016880505.1 Bryobacterales bacterium
AAAGAACTCCGCGTGGACGAGGTTGTTCTCCGGGTGGGGCGAACGGAGCGGGCTGGTGAACCTCAGGAGCCTTCCGTCAACCACGAAGTCGGTCGGGACCGCGCCCGCGAAGAACTCGGTGGAATCCGCGACGGCACTTGAGGTATAGCAACTAAGGCTGGACCGGGCATCCCCATTTTTTTCAGATAGATCAAGCCAATCGAGACCCCAGTCGAATGGCCGCACAACACGGTTTGTATCCCGGGTCGCGAGCCGGGTCTCCCAAGAATCGATCCAGTGCGAGTACCATCCGAACATTCTAGCGGCAGGAACGTACAGTTTAGCAGAATCACGAAGGCTTGCGAGGAATACCCGCCCAAGAAAAAAGGAAACCCCGCGAAATGCGGGGCTACTAAGTTTGCTCTGGGAAGGCACACCCCCCCAAAACGTCCAACCTCTCTAGGCCCAACCCCTTTAGAGCAATTCTTATTCCAGAGGCTAATGTGTTGACATTACAGAACCGGTCTGGCACAAGTTCCGATTTTTCATAGCAACGGCGCTGGAAGCCCTTCCGTTAATTGAATTGAGCCGTCCAATGCTCGAACGGCAAACGAGATACAATACCCCTGATCGGCCGCGGACCATGCTTCATTAAGCGTCCGGAGGCGAACCGGCGAAACATGCTAGATGTCTCCTCCACCCGGAAGGCTTTTTCAGGGTGCTTCCTCTCGGGTCTCTTGACGTCCTTCTTGGGCGCCATTCTCCCGGCATGGGGGTACCACCTTGGTGCGGAGTACCTCACGGTAGGAAGCTACTTTCTCAGTATGCATGCCGGCATCCTTGTGTCGGCGATTCTGGCGAATTGGCTGCTGCCGAAAAAGGGGGTCCGTGCCCTGCTTGTGGTAGCCTCGGCGCTGGCATGCCTTGCGTTTCTCGGATTAGCCCTCGTCCCCGCTGCGGCGGCGTCCCTCTGGCGGACGGCCGGCATATTCCTGCTTGGGATCAGCTCCGGCGTCCTGACCACGACCGTCCTTCAGGCTCTGACGGCCGCCTATCGGCATAACCCGGCTTCGACCGTCAACCTTACCGCCATCTTTTTTGGCCTTGGTTGTCTGGCGACCGCCCTTTTGGTGGGAGGCGCCTTCTATGTGTACACCGTACCTAGCATCCTGGTGTTCCTGGCCTTGATCCCCGGCTTCTTTTCCGTGTACTATGCACGGTTTCCGTTCCAGACGAGCTCGGTCCCCGAGCTTCCCTCGCTACGGCAGGCCCTCGAGGATTTCAAGAGTCCGGGGGCTGTTCTCTTCAGCCTTCTGCTTTTCTTCCAGTTCGGCAACGAGTGGGCGGTCGCCGGATGGCTGACGCTGTTCCTGACGCAGCGCCTGGGCGTAAGCCCCGAATCGTCGCTCGGCTTGCTGGCGCTTTACTGGTTCGCGCTGCTCGTCGGACGGGTGTTGGTACAGGGGGTGCTGCCGCGTGTGCGCCACGGCAGGTTTCTGCTGGCCAGCGGACTCCTGGCTCTGCTCGGCTGCAGCATACTTCTGTCGACGAATAACCTCTTCGGCGCTACGGCGGGAATCCTGATGATCGGCGGAGGCTTCGCGGCGATCTACCCGCTGGTGGTGGAGAAGATCGGCGACCGCTTTCCGCACTATCACCCCGGATTCTTCAACGGAATCTTTGGGTTCGCCATTACCGGCGGTCTGCTGGCGCCATGGACCATCGGAATCTACGCCCACTTCTGGGGCATCCGCACGGTGATGGTTGTGCCGATGCTGGGTTCCTGCGCGGTCATGCTGCTGCTCGTGTTGATCTGGCTCTATGCGAAGCTCACCGGCGTGCCCGAGGTCAGTACAAATTCAAGGTAGCGTCTCCGGCGGGCCCCTTGTAAAGCAACTCGAGAGACTTGATCTTCTTTGTCTTGCCCTTGTACGCGAAAAAGACGTATCCGCTGACAGGCCCCGTGGCCTCTCCTTCCGGCAGCGCAGTGGACGCCAGCAACTCCGCCGGGTCGACGGGGTCCTTCGGTTCCACTCCGCCAGGATTTTCCGCCGGAGCTTTTGGCGGGCGCGGAAGCCGTGTTTGGTCGGGTCGCGGATCCCCGGGAAACCTTCCAGTGACCGGCGGCTGCCCGATAATAATCCCCCCGTCGCGGCCGCCGACGCCGCCGACGAGAGTCGGCCGGCGCTCCCAATCGGCGTACTTGATCGAAGCGGACACCATGCCGGGAGATTGGCTGAACAGCACCTGCTTCCTGCTGTTCATTCGAAGCGTGAATTGGCCGCTGGATACCGCGAGCCGTTCGAATTGCGGTGGGTACACGGCGACCTCGACGACGAGGTAGTCGTGGGCGATCAACGTCGTGCCGCCTCCTTGGATGCTGTGGACCATATACTCCGCCCCGAAAGCGACCTTCCCGGCCGCGCCGCGGACCGGATAATCTTCGACTTTGGCCTTCGGAGCGGTACCCTGCGCGATCAGGCCCGCCGAGGCCAGCAGAAGGGCTGAAGCGATCCGGCCTCCCATGCTCGCAGTATAGAACGGGCCAGCCGCGGAGTGTTCCACGTGGGGCAGACGATCGGCTTTTGTCGTCTGCCGCCCTCGCAGGCCACGCAAAACGATGGCCTGCGGCACAAAACAACCTGGCAGATAAGGTGCATTTCTCGCGACGCACTACACTAGCTTTCATGCGATGCTTCGCGATATTGCTGCTGGCTCAGGCGCTGGCCGGCGCGCCGTCACTCGAGGAGCGGATCAACGCGCTGATCGATTCTTCTCCGGGAGCGCGCGGTGCGTTCTGGGGAATCCGGGTTGTGAGGGTTGACAGCCGGGAGGTTCTGTACGGGAAAAATCCGGACCGGTTCTTCATCCCCGCGTCAAACACGAAACTGTTCACCACCGCGCTGGCACTGGAACGGCTCGGCCCGGAGTACCGTTTTCGCACCGTGGTCGTGGGACCGCCGCCCGGCTCGGACGGCATCGTCCACGGGGACCTGACCCTGGTGGGCGGCGGCGATCCGACCATGTCGGGCCGCGAGTACCCATACCGTACGGACGCTCGGGCCGGCGATCCGATGAGAGCGATCGAGGAACTGGCGGAGCAGGTAGCAGCGAGAGGAGTCAAACTCATTGCGGGTGACATCGCCGGAGACGACACTGCTTACGTCTGGGAGCCGTATCCGGAGGGCTGGGCCCAGGACGACGGCCTGTGGGAGTACGGCGCGCCGGTCAGCGCGCTGACGTTCAACGACAATGCGATGACGTTGCGCGTCAGACCAGGCCCGGAAGTGGGCGATCCCGCGCAACTCCGGTTGACGCCGGATACCGGGTACTTCGCGATCGACAACCGCGTTGCGACGGCCGCCGCCGGCGAGCGGAACGTCCGGATCGACCGGACGCCCGGGTCCCGGCAATTACGTGTGTGGGGCGCCATGCCTGCCAAAGACCGCGGAGTCAGCGTTCTGGTCGCCGCGGACGACCCGGCGCTGTACGCGGCTACCGCTCTGCGCGAAGCACTGATCCACCGCGGGGTGGCGGTCTTGGGAAAAGCGGTCGCCCGCCACCGTTCGGCCAGCGATGTTCTCAACATGAAGGGCGGTGGTGAGGCGCGGGCGCCGGCTCCCGGTGTCGAACTGGCGCGGCGCGAATCGCTCCCTTTGGCTGAGATTCTGCGGGTGATCGACAAGGTCAGCCAGAACCTGCATGCGGAGATTGCGCTTCGTGAGGTGGGGCGGGCACGAAGAAATCTGGGCAGCCGGCAGGCGGGCCTCGAAGAAATGCGGGGGTTCCTTCAAGACGCCGATATTGCTGGCTCTGAATACACCCTGGAGGATGGTTCGGGGCTGTCACGGCTCAATCTGGTGACACCCGAAGCGGTGACAAAGCTGCTGCTCGCGATGAGCCGGTCGGCTCGCGCGGAGGTCTGGAAGAGCCTGTTGCCTGTGGGAGGGGAAGATGGAACGCTCAGCGACCGGTTCAAAGGAATGCGGGACGGCAGCCGCGTCCGAGCCAAAACAGGCACGCTCAGTCACGTGAGTGCACTGTCAGGCTATGTGGACAGCCAGTCGAACGGGATGCTCGCGTTTTCGATTCTCGTCAACAACTACAACGCTCCGTCGGGAGAAATCCGCGCCATCATTGATAAAATCTGTAGTGTGATCGCCCAGTAAGGGGAATACGTGAATGCCGATCTATGAATACCGTTGCGACGATTGCGGAACCGAATTCGAGAAACGCGTGAATCGCGTCGCCGACTCCGCCAGCGTGGCTTGCCCCTCGTGCGGTGAGATGCACCTCACGCAGAAGCTATCCACATTTGCCCCGCGCGTCGGGGGAACCCGTTCCGATGTGCCGATGTGCCCTTCCGGCGGCGCGTGCCCCACGCCAGGGATGTGCGGGCGAAATTAAGCTTCGCCCGCGGCGGAACGTTATTGGCTCACCACCGGGTTGCCGTTTTCGTCGATGTGTGGGTACGGTCCCCCGCGCCGAAAGTGATCGAGGATATAGTCGTCGTACTGCGGCGTCGGAGCGAAATACCCACCCTTCCGGATGTGCTCCTTCACCACGTCTTCGTTCAACTCGATGCCAAGTCCAGGCGTATCGGGTACCGTAATGAAGCCGCGGTCGACGATCGGTTTCGAGGGTCCGGTCACTAGGTCTCCCCACCAGGGAATATCGACGGCGTGGTTCTCCATGGCGAGCATGTCTTTCAGGGTCGCGGCCATGTGTACACTCGCCAGGCAGCCGACCGGTGAACCCGCGAAGTGGATGGCTGTCTCGATGCCGTGCATCGACGCATAATCGGCGATTCGTTTCGTCTCGCGAATGGCGCCTGATGTCAGCGGATCGGGATGGATGATGTCGATGGCCCGATTGTCGATCAGATCCTTGAAGCCTTCTTCCAGGCCGAACAGGCTCTCACCGGTCGCAATCGGGGTGGTCGTGGCCTCCTTGAGTTCCTTGTAGCCGCGCCAGTCTTTCGGAGCGTCGCCTCCGGGCCCAAGGTGGCCGATCTGGATCATGTCCTCCGCCCAGGCCAGGTTGAATCTCTCGAACGCCCGGGCGTAACGGATGCTATCGTTCACTGTCAGCGCACCGAAGTGGTCGGTGGCGAGAGGCGCTTCCCACCCGATCTGGTCCCGTACCGCCTGGACGTATTCGCCCAGGAGTTGCAGACCCTTTTCGGTAGCCACACGGCGGCTGTCAACGGCGCCGGGCTTGTCCTCCACGAGGCTGGTTCCGAGATCCATCTTGAAAAACGTGAATCCCTGCTGTGCCCGCTTCCTCAAACGTTCCGCGAAGATCTTCGGGTCCTTGCTCTGATCGGTGTCGCAGTAGATGCGAATCTTGTCACGGTACTTCGATCCGACCAACCGCCACGCAGGCACGCCGTACACCTTGCCCGCGATGTCGTGCAATGCCATGTCCACGGCGCTGTAACCGCCGCCCATCCGCTGGTGATTGCAGAAAATTCGCAGCCTGTCCAGAATCGGCTCGATCGATAGTGGATTTCGCCCGATGAGATGCGGTTTCAACACCAGCGCGGTGCCTTCCCTACCGGCATCGCGTACTTCGCCAAGGCCATAGACGCCCTGATTGGTATCAATGCGGATGATCGGGTAGTCGTAGTTCGACGCCACCAGAACCGACCGCATATCGGTGATCTTGAGCTGGCTTGGCGCCGAGTTCCGGTTGAATCCCTGCCGCGCTCTCGCCTGCGCCCGCGCGTCGCTTTCGGTCATTTTGAAAAAACCGGCGAACGCCGCCGCACCGGCGATCAGATTCCTGCGACTCAGTCGAGATTGCTTTGAAAATCGCATCAGTCTCCACTCCTTACGTGCATAGAGCTTATCAGCACAGACGCAAGAATGGAAACGCCAACGGCATCACCACAGAGAGCGCGGAGGCCGCAGAGAGCAATGTTGACACATCTTTCCGCTGTCTCCTTTGCGTTCTCTGTGGTGGAAAAAGGAAGCCATGCGAATCACCACTGAGAGCGGAGAGTCATCGAAACATCTTCCCTCTGTGCCCTTTGTGTCCTCTGTGGTGAAAAGAGGAGGTGAGAAAAGGAAACCTTCCGAGTTCCGTCAGTCTGTATGGCCGTATCGCGGGCCGTCGTAACGGCGCAACGCTTCCGAATTCAGCAACCCAGCCCGGAGGGACGCTGGCGCCTGTTGCTCTGGGGACTCCTGCTGCTCCATCTTACGCACGATTTGCACGATCAATGACATCGCGTAGGTAACTAGGCAGAAACAGGCGAGGATGATCAGGAGAAGGAACACCTTCTCATCCATCCGCATATCCGCAACTCGTTTCTCGAATAACCCCCAGATGAAGGTCATAGTGAACTCTCCGTCCATTCAGATCAAAACCAACTGCCCTCGCTACCCCCCGGATGATAACCCTGGTCAGCAGCAATGCTATCAACAGTAAACCACGCAATTGCGGGGAGGGGTAGGTACAAAGCGTTCGTGAACGTACCAGTACTCGGCCCCCCTTGAAATCGCAGTTGACTTTCCCTTTTTATTCGCCAACAATAGGGGACAAGGAGGACCGATGCCCCTGACGCGCCGGCAGAAAGAGGTGCTGGATTTCATTGGCAACTTCATCGACGAGAACGGCTACAGCCCCAGCTTCGAGGAAGTCGCATCCGGGCTCGGACTCGCTTCGCTGGCCACCGTTCACAAACATATCCGGACCCTGGAGGCCAAGAATTACCTCCGGCGGGGCCACAACCAGAGCCGGTCGCTCGAGGTGACGCCGAAGTTTTTCCAGGAACAGCGGCGCTATCGCGAGGAGACCAGTCCAGCGGCGGGGATTCCACTTGTGGGCCGCATCGCGGCCGGCGCTCCAGTGGAGGCGGTGGCCGGCCGTGAGACGTTGAATTTCAGCGATTTTCTCGGCAGCGGTGAAAGTTACGCTCTCGAAGTGCGCGGCGACTCGATGATCGAGGACCACATTTGCGACGGTGACCTCGTTCTGGTCGAGCGCACGGCCGAGGTCAAAGACGGGGAGATCGTCGTCGCACTGGTCCGCGGGTCCGAGACCACGCTGAAGCGATTCTATCGGGAGCCGGGAGACGTAGCACGGTTACAGCCGGCCAATGCCGGGATGGCCCCGATATTTGTGCCGCTATCCGACCTCCGGATTCAGGGGCGTGTGCTCGCCGTGCTCCGGAAGTACCGCTGAGATTTGATGTCTACTGAGCGGACGGCTGCTCGATGCGGCTGAGGACCTCTTGCTCGGCCCGAAACCAGTCTTCCTCCGGTGATCCGCCGCGGCCGCCCCGCGATTCCCAGTAGGAATAGGCCAGCCGGGCAACCTCGTCCCGACGAAAGGAATGAGCAGCCCCCGATCCCTGTTTCCTGACGGGCGCCGGGGGGGTCTTCCTCCGGACTAACCGGGGAACCGGCTGAACGGCGCCGTTGCCCTGGGACTTGGCGACGCGCGGCTTCCGGGCAGTGGTCTTGGCCGGAGCCGGATCACCACTGGAGGAACGGGGTGCGGTTTCAGACGTGCGTTTCTTTGGCATCAATATCCCTCTTCGTTTTCAGAGTAATTGCCCAGACAGTTTCTTTGCATTTTACCAAATTGCCGGTGGCTGCGACGTCTCGAAACCGTGTCGGAACTTTGAAAAGGGCGCCCTGGGGCGACAGACGTCGGCGGGATCCGGAACCCAGAGGTTGGGGCGGGGTCCGTACGGCACGGTGGGTGAAGCGCCAGGTTGCGATGCCGCCTGGCGCTTCAGGATGCTACGGGCTCGGGGACGGCGAGGCCGCGCTTATACTTGCACTCGGCGTTCGGACACTGGAGCTGTGGACCTGCCTTGAGCCACTTCTCCACCAGGTAGGGACCGCCGCATTCGGGGCACTTCTCGGCGACTGGCTTCGCCCATGCAACGAAGTCGCACTCGGGGTAGCGGTTGCAGCCGTAGAACGTCTTGCCGCGCTTCGACCGGCGCTCGATCAGCTCACCCTCGCTGCAGTTGGGGCAAGGGACCCCGATCGTCTTCTGTTTCACGTACTTGCACTTCGGATAGTTGCTGCACGCGGTGAACTCGCCGAAGCGCCCGTGCTTCAGCGCGAGATTGCTGCCGCACTTCGGGCACTTCTCTTCAAGCGGCACGTCGGCTTTCTTCTGCTGCCCTCCGATGGGTTTCGTGGTCTTGCAGTCGGGATAGCCGCTGCATGCGTAGAACTGGCCAAAACGGCCTTTCTTGAGCACCATCGGCCGGCCGCAGTTGGCGCAGTATTCTTCGT
>JAEHDI010000878.1 GCA_016880505.1 Bryobacterales bacterium
ACCCCCGGGTGCAGAGATGCGTTGCCCACCAGACCACGTCCACGGCGTCGGCTGGACAGGTCCTGGGTCATGCCATAGCGCACGAGGTCGGCCACATTCTGCTGGGCGTGGGTTCGCACTCGGAGAACGGGTTGATGCGGGCGACATGGGACGACCGGGCGCTCAATGACGTGTCAAGGGGGATTCTCGGCTTCTCCCGCGACGAGGCGCGGCAAATTCAGGAGGCCGTCGGCCGGCGGACTGGCGCGACGTCACATTAGAAAAATGAGAATTCTCCCGCGCCGGTTCGGTGGTATTCTGACCCTAACAGGTCCGAATATGCCTCCAGAGGAGAAGAGCTGGTATCAGAAAGAGGACGAGTTCTGGAACCGGCTGCATGAGCGGGATGCCAGCCGCCGGGGCTCGATCTGGTGGATTCTCGCCGTGATCGTGCTCGGCCTGATGGCCCTGGGCGGGTTACGCGGCCCGTTTACCTGACAGCGCCGCTAGCGCGGCCGTGCGCCGCAGCCTTATTCCTTCGGGAAGATAACGTCCGTCAGGTCTTCCCGCACCTTCTGTTTGCCCTCGTTTCGGTAACCTGCCGCCGCTGATAATACAGCAAGGACAACCACCGCGATTGATAACGCATCGGCGCCCACGCGCCAGAAGACGCCCAAGCCCGTGACCGCGGTTCGCAGGACCCACGCCGTCAGGACCGAATCCCGAATTTGGTTCCTCCGTTTCCGGGCGACGGCCTTTCCAAGCGAGTACGCAAAGAAAACGCAGAGCACCCCGAGAACGACACGCAGGACCATCACGTACGGGGGCATCCCTATCAATCTGGCGCAACGCTGCCGGCGATGCAAGGGGAAAGAAACCGGGGACACGTCTGCGCGGCGGTCCAGGCGACCGGCAGCGCAAAGCCAGCCCGAAGTGTCCCCGGTTTCCTTCCAATGCCCGGTGATGCAAGGGCGGCGGCGGGGGGTCTCAATGCCGGCGCATGCGGCGTTGCAGCTCCGCTCGGGCGTCGGCGAAGACCTTGAGGACGCGGGCAAAGCGCTCGTCATCGGGACGGGTCGCCAGTGTCTTCGTCCACGTTTCGGCGCCGTCGATCAGTGTCAACAGATACGCCGCCGCGGGCGCGGAAAAGGCTTCCTCGCCGGGGACCACCAGATACACCGGCGACGTATGCGCGGCGATGCGGGTTCCAGCCGAGAGGTGCTTCGACGCGCACCTCGCCGCGATCCAGCCAGGACCGGACACTTTCAGCGTCTCCCGCAGAGTCAGTTCGCGAGCACCGGAGGCCGCTTCGCTCGACGCCACGACCTTCCCGTTGACCACGATGTCGAGCCGGTGAACCGGCACCGTGCTCTTCACCTCGGCGCGCACTTCGACGCTCCCTCCGCCGCTTCGGAAAGTAATCTCTCCGCCGGGCGGACGGCCGTCGGCCTCGAAGAAAAGCAACGGCCCGGAGCTCATGAACGTATTCCCCGCGCGCACCGCCTTGGCCCAGTTCGCGAAGGTGAATTCGTTCTCGCCGAGCCGGGCGTAAGCCCGGTACGCGCCGGCAGGAATCCAAGCGCCCATCTTGTCGGTGCCGGCAACAGCGGGCAGCCGGTACCCGCAGTTCAGGCAGCGATACCAATCAAGAAAG
>JAEHDI010000879.1 GCA_016880505.1 Bryobacterales bacterium
GGCTTCGAGAAATCATCTCGCGGAGGCCTCGTATTGGCGGTCAGCCAGGTCCTGCCGGTCGATCTGACGCTCCAGGTCGGCCAGGCCTCCGAGACCGTCACTGTCACCGAAACCGTGCCGGTCACGGAAACGCAGTCCTCCAGTGTGGGGCAACTCGTGAATCGGAAGATGGTTTCCGGCCTTCCCATGCCGAACCGCGCGGCGACTTCGCTGGTGGCGCTGGCCCCGGGCGTCGTGATGATCGACACCGGACAAGGAGCCGAAAACTACCCTGTCTTCAGCGTCGCAGGCGGCCGCGCGCGCAACCAGAACTTCACGTTGGACGGCGGCAACGTCACCAATGCCGTCGGGCTGACCCGGCCTCAACAAATGACCAGCCTGCCGATGGACGCAATGCAGGAGTTCCGCGTCATTGGGAATGCCTACTCGGCCGAATACGGGCACTCGACAGGCGGCATCATCACACTGTCCACCCGCTCCGGTACGAACCAGTTTCACGGCAGCGTCTTCGAATTCCTCCGCAACAGCGCTCTCGACGCGCGCAATTTCTTCGCCACCGAGAGGGCGCCCATCCGCATGCATCAGTTCGGCGGCTCCCTCGGCGGGCCGATCCGCAAGGACAAGACGCACTTCTTCGCCACCTGGGAACAGACCCGGCAGCTTACCTCGACGATCGAACTTCAGACGGTGCCGGATCTTGCCCAACGCGCGGGCGACTTCTCCGGCCTGCGCGACAGCGCCGGACGCGTGATCCCGATCTACGACCCCTCGACCACCGTTGGCCGCGAAAGGCAGCCATTCCCCGAGAACCGCATACCCCTCGAGCGCTTCGATCCCGTGGCCCTGGCGGCATTGGCATACTGGCCCTCGCCGAATCGCACGCCCGGCCCAACCGGGGGCAGCAACTACGCCGCCAACGCCGACTCGGATCTTCACCGCAACATTTTCGTCGCGAAAGTCGACCATCAACTGCGCTCGAACGATCAGCTCACTGTCCGTTACTACCTGAACGACAGCTTTATCGGGAACCGCGGTTCCTTCCCGCGGCGTGAAGCTGCGCCCGACGCGAACGTGAACGACGTGCGCATTCAGAGTGTTCTGGCGGGCCACACCCGCACCTTCAGCCCGAATCTCATCAACGAGTTGAAAGTCAGCTTCTTCCAGCGCAAGTTTATCGATGAGCGTTACGGGTACGGCGAGAATCTGGCCGGAGCCATCGGCCTCACGGGTGTGAGCGCCGCCTCGTTTCCGACTTTCACGATTCCCGGCTACGCATCGTTGGGGGGCCAGGTGGGACGCCACCAGACGCCGATCCGCGACACCCAGATCCTGGAAGCCGTCTCCTGGTTCCGCGGCAGGCATGCGCTGAAGTTTGGTGTCGAGCACCGGCGCGGCCGCAATACCGAAGTACGCGACCGGTCCTCGGCCGGTCTATTCGGCATTACTCCGCTCATCACGAGCAAGCCGGGAACATCCGGCACCGGCGACGCCTTCGCCAGCTTTCTGTTGGGCGAGGTGAACTCGGCAAGCGTCAACGTTTCCGATCAAATCACGTCGCGCGCATACTACTGGGCGGGGTATGTTCAGGATGACTGGCGTGCGACCGATCACCTGACCTTGAACTTCGGCCTCCGCTGGGAGTCCGAGCTTCCCCGGCGAGTCGACGAAAACCGGCAGAATTCGTTCGACCTGAGCGCGATCACTCCCCTCTCCGGAACTCCTGGAATCGTGACGTTCTCCGGCCGCGACGGCGTGCCTCGGCAGGCCTTCAACACGGACTGGAACAACCTCGGGCCGCGTGTCGGGTTCGCCTACCGCTTGCCGTTCCAGTCTGAAACCGTGATCCGTGCCGCCGCCGGCGTCTTCTATGGACCCACGGTCAGCAACACGATTGGCGACACCGCCTCGACCGGTTTCTCCACCGCGGCATCGCTGGTCGTGCCGCAGGCCGACCTGCTGAGCGCCATGCAGCTCCGCAACGGCTTCCCGGCGTTCGAGCGCCCACCGCTCGATGCCGGCTTCGGAGCCGTGCCCCTGGGCCGAAGACCGTACACCTCGGTCGGTTTCTTCGAGCGAGACCGGCCGACGCCGATCTCCTATCAATACAACGCGAACATCCAGCGCGTGGTGGCGCATGAAACCGTCGTGGAAGTCGGCTACATCGCGAACGTCAGTCACCATCTCACGGCGAACGATCTCAGCCTCA
>JAEHDI010000880.1 GCA_016880505.1 Bryobacterales bacterium
ACGTCGAGAAACCGTTGAAACGGTTTCACTGACTCGGAGAAAAGCTGATCACCGGGCTAAAGCCGCGGTGAGAATGAGAGAAGGACACCGGCCAATGCCACGAAGAAGGACTTCTTGAATCAGTTCAAGCTCCAACTACCGCTTGAAACGCTCCGTTTGTTCTGTCTCACAGTCGCATGCTATTTTCACTTACGTGCCGGGGTGGCGGAATGGCAGACGCTGCGGACTTAAAATCCGTTGTCCGTAAGGACGTGCGGGTTCGACTCCCGCCCTCGGCACCAACCTCAACCAACCACTGACCTATCGGATTCAGCCCACAGTAATCACGGTATGGTGTGCCAACGCTGGGACCCCACCTTCGAAGGGCCATACCTAGAAACTCTCACTAACAGTTTGCCACCCTTGTCGAGCTAAGCGCTTCTGACCATAAAGCTACAGGGGTGTTTTTCCGTTAATCGACCTCCCAATTGGACAAGGTTTCGCAGAACCAAGCGAATTATCGACTTTTTGAGTCCCTCCAACAGCGTCACTGCAGACTGTCATTTTTGACAGTTTCGGTTCGGGGTGACCTTCGAGAGACTGTCAGTAAGAACTCTCGGAAACCCTGCCTCTGGAGGTGGTCTAACCCTCGAGCTGATTCAATACCAGGGCGAGCTCTTCGTGAACGCGCTCCAGCTTCTGATACTTCAGTGATTTTTCACGGGCCTTTTGGAGTATCTGCCGCCTTTCCCCGTACTCCTCACCACGGTGCGTCAGCACCAGCAGTGTCTTCCCTTTGTGACGGAGGATTGTGGCCTCCAGATCAATCTCTTCGCCATCGGGAGTGTTCTCCGTCCAGGGACCGGACTTCAGGCGTCCGCCTGGGCTCTTGCGAAGGAAGTCACCGGCATTCTCCAGGAAGGTTTCCAGAAACGGCGACCATTCTTCAGCACGGAGGCCAGACGGGGATTCAGCGCCAGGATAGAGCTTCAGAAACCACTCGGGAGGTGTCTCGACGAGATGCCAGCGCCCTTGCTCGCCCTTACGCAGCACGGCGTTGTCCAACGCCGACAACAAGCCCAGGATCTCGATATTCGACATTTCCGTTCAAGAGCCCGCAGCAGATCAGCCGGCTTCCGCCTGATCGGCCAGCATGAGCTGTGCAAGCATCAGGAATGCCTCTTCGACCCCGGTCCCCAGCCGAGCACTTGTGGTACAACGCGGCCAGAGGCGGCAACCGAACTCCTCCAGGTGGTCCTCTAACGGAGCCCATTCGTCCGCTAGGTCCGACTTGTTGATCACCAGAACAAACGGAACGGAACCCACCGCGCCGGCCGCTTTCCGCTGGAGTTCGATGGCCTTGTGCAATGTGGAGACCCGAGTCCCATCCACGACAAGGAGATAGCCGGAGGCGCCCTTCAAGTAATCGGTCCGCAGTTGAGTCAGCTCGTCCTCACCGGCCAAGTCCCACACGATGAGGTGGACCTCGTCTTCAGCAACATGCAGGATCTTCTTGTCGACCTTGACCCCCATCGTGGTCAGGTAACGGTCGGAGAAGATCCCCAGAACATAGCGGCGCACGAGACTTGTCTTCCCTACCGCCTCAGCACCCAGCAGACAAATCTTTTTCTTGATCGGCAAGCGATCACACACCTTGGAGACGAGTTGTCAACAGATTGCGAAATGGCGGATGCCGCCCGTTCAGGCCGATCCTCGCTTCACTAAACGATAGATAGCTAGCAGCAGGATCGCACCAATGACGGACATAATCAATCCCGCGCCCTGACCTGTCGTATACCACCCCAAAGCACGCCCGAGAAATCCGGCTACCAGAGAACCGGCAATACCGAGAAGCATCGTAATGATGATGCCGCCGGGGTCCTTGCCGGGCATGATCAGTTTCGCAAGCGCTCCAGCCACCAGACCGATAAGGCACATCCACAGAAAGTGCATCATGTCAGCCTCCTTCGAGGTATGGGAACCTCGCCTCCAACAATGTCCTTCGAATCGTCCTCCAGTGAGAAAAGCAACTACTTCTCACCGGCTTTCCCGGTCTCCGGCGACTAGCGGGTAGACAATTCCCGCGAGCGCCGCCCCGACCAAGGGCGCAACCCAGAACAGCCAAAGCTGCTCAAGCGCCCAACCACCTACGAACACGGCGGGACCAGTGCTGCGAGCGGGATTGACGGAAAGATTGGTGACCGGAATGCCGATCAGGTGAATAAGAGTCAGGCCGAGTCCGATAGCGACGGGGGCAAAACCCTGAGGCGCACGCCGGTCTGTTGCACCGAGAATAATCATCAGGAACATGAACGTCAAGACAACTTCGGCAACCAGGCATGCGCCTGCCGAGTAGGCACCTGGAGAATGCGCGCCATAGCCGTTGGCGGCAAATCCCGCCGCCAGATCAAAGCCTATCTTTCCTCTGGCGATCGTATACAGCACACCTGCACCGAGGATTCCCCCGGCCACCTGCGCGGCGATGTACGGGAGCAGTTCCGAGGCCGGAAAACGCCTTCCGACCGCCAGTCCCAGCGACACCGCGGGATTCAGATGGCAACCCGAGATGTGGCCGATGGCGTACGCCATAGTGAGCACGGTCAGGCCAAAGGCCAGGGCCACGCCGAGAAAACCGATACCAAGACCTGGGAATGCAGCAGCTAAAACGGCACTGCCACAGCCTCCGAATACCAACCAGGATGTGCCGATCAACTCGGCGGCAGCTCGTCTACTCATGGTCACGATACGATCCTCCTTTCGTCCGACCTCGAAACCTCGGGTCCGCACAAGTATATGCCAACTGGATTGCGGCGGCGAGTGTAAATTTTCGGGTAAGGCTTCCCGGGGGGCGCACGACCGGGTCACGAGGGAATGGCGGCTAGTATCGCAGCGCCTCTGGCGAGACGATGTCCTCGACGGCGGAATCGTCACCTTGAGCGGGGCCGTGCCAGACGCTTCCGCCAAAGGTTGTGATGTAGATCTTCCCCATGTCGGCCGGGTCAGGGATGACGCGGTGTCCCCACTTGAAGTTATAGCCACGGATGCGGCGCCATGTTTCTCCCCGGTCCGCCGACCGCCACGCCGACGATTCGAAGCCGCTCGCGTACATGAGCAACGGGTCGCGCGGATCGATGGTCACGTCGTAGATGTGCTGATCTTTGTCGAGCACGGGGCGCCACGTTTCACCGGCGTCCGTCGAGAGGAAGATCCCACCGCCGGAAGCCTGGGTGCCAGCGCGGCGTCCCCACGCCGCCAGGTACAATCGGCGTGGATCATCGGGATCGATCGCCAGGCCGTTCGGCCCGTTCGTACCACTGGGAAGCCGCATCTTTTCCCATGCCTCGGCGCCGTCGCGGGAGCGGTAAAGAGCACCATCCTGGTCGTTCCCGATGCTGCCGTTCTCGCTGCGCCGCGCGACGACCAGGTACAGGATGCCATCGCGGTCCATGGCCAGACGCCATGCGAACGGCTCGAACGAGGGGAGCCCGTTGTTCCTCATCTGCCAGCTTTCGCCCCCGTCCGTGGACTTGAACACGCCTTTTCCAAACCCGGCCACGTAAAGCACGCGGGCACCGGCCGGGCTGCGGCGGTCGAGCAGGATGTGCGTCGCCGCGGTCTGCGGCATCCCGTTCATGAGCGTGCGCCACGACCGCCCGCCGTCGTCGCTTTTTGCGACGCCTCCGCGATAGGAAGAGGGCGACTTGGTGCGCCACATCTTAGGCCGCGGCAGGTCGTGCGTACCGCTCATGACCGCCCACATCCGGCCTTGAACCTCGGGGTCGAACTCCACCCAGTAGGTCGTGTTCACCCACTCCCACGGGACGCCGATGCCGGTCGAGCTACGCCAGCCTTTCCCGCCGTTATCGCTTACAAAAAGTCCGATGTCGGTGTACGAAACGAACATGCGCTGCGCGTCGAAGGGGTCGAAATGGACGCCGTAGCAGGTGGTCACATCGAGCCCGCGCGTGGAGAACGAGCCGTCCTCGAGTTGGTACGAGTATGTCGAGCGCCATGTGTTGCCGCCATCGGTTGTGCGGAGCGTGCGGCCGTAGTCAGAGCCGTAGCAGATTTGCGGGTTGTCCGTGGCCGTTCCCAGACTGACCGGCGGGCCGGGCCAATCCGGACCGAAGCGCGCGCTCATCCACCCGTCATCCACATCGGGCGACTTCACACCGGCTTCCTTCCAGGGGTATTGCCACGAGATGCCGGCGTTTTCGGTTTTCGCAACGCCGAAGTACGTGCGGCCGCCGTCCGGCAGCTCGCCGTACGAGACATAGGCCGTCCGGCCACTCCGCAGAGGCGTCGCCACGGCCACGAGTTGCATGGACACGTAGGAGTCCACCCAACTCTGTCCACTGTCCCTTGAAATCAGCAGCCCACGGGCGGAGATGGCGTAAATCACAAGGGCTCCGTCCGCGAAGCCCGCCGCGACTTTCGTCATGACAGCGTACCCTGGAGTCGGCGCACCCTGCCTCCAGGTTCCAGCCAACCGGGAGAGCACGTAGGTGTCGCCGACCACGTGGACAGTGCGGTCAGCCGCCGGCGAGTCCGGATCGATGTAAATGGCCTTCGAGCCTTGCGGGAGATCCGCCGCCCACGTCCACGATCGTCCCCAATCTTGTGAGACGCGCAGGTACGATCCACGCGACGACGCCATCACTGCATAGAGGATGTTCGAATCGGCGGGGTCGATGGCGAGGCTGGCCACGGTATCGAAGGAGCCGGCCGACGTCATAATCCAGCCGTCGCCATGATCTCCGGGCATCGCGACGCCGGAAACCGTGGACGGATCCGGGTAGACAAGATCCCACGTCTCACCCGTGTCGGCGCTACGCCACAAGGCGCTCGTTTGGGCGTAAATAATGTTCGGAGAGGCCGGGTCCCACACGAAGAAGCGCGCCGGTTCGCGCAGGGAGAACATTCGCCAGCCGCGCCCGCCGTCCTTCGACAGGTACGAGCCGGTCATGTCGCAGCCCACGACCACGCGATTCGCGTCGTGCGGGCTCACGGCCGGATAGAACTGCGCGCCTCCGCCTCCCGGACCGATGATCGTCCACGCATCGTTCCGGAAAAAACCCATCGATTCCCGTGCCGCCTGTGACGTCCGCCCGACGTACTGGCAACCGCATGCGCTCAGCAACAAGACCGCCGCCAACGCCGCCTTCCAAGCTCCCTGAAATACCACGCCCCCAGAATAGCGTGGAAGCAAACCGTAAAGGAAAAACGAATCTCTAACTCTTGACGGAATCGTCTGTCTCGTTCATCATTTTCTGAGAGGTGAATCTATATGGCTTGTGGAACGAGACCCGCTAAGGCGCCAGCTAAGAAGAAGGCCCCGGCGAAGAAGAAGAAGTAATCCCCACCCAAAAGCCCGGGCTGTTCGCCCGGGCCCAATCCACATCCCCGATTCACAATTCTTAATCCTTGTGACTTTTCCTCCGCGCCCCTTGCGTTTTCCTTCTCCTTGTGGGAAATTCCAGTCATGCACTGGGCTGGGAAGTCGCTCGTCGTTTCGACGCTGCTGGCCGGCCTGTCCACTTTGCCTGCCGCCGCGCAAACCGTTATCTCGGCACGCTCCGGACTCGTCCATTACGTCGAGGGGGCGGTCTTTCTCGGGGATCAGGCCGTAACCGGCCAGCCGGGCGACTATCCTCTTATTGCGGAGGGGCAGTTGTTCCGCACCGGCGCGGGCCGCGCTGAGGTGCTACTCCAGCCCGGTGTCTTCCTCCGTCTGGCCGAAGAGAGTGGTGTCCGTCTCCTCTCCGCGTCGATCACGCGCGCGGAGGTCGAGTTCCTGACTGGCTCCATTATCGTCGACGCCGGCCGGCTCCACGACAGTTCGGTAACCGTTGTCGCGAACGGTACTCCGGCCGTCCTGCGGAAGAGCGGGCTGTACCGCTTCGATGCCGCGGCCCCGCGCATCCGCGTGTACGATGGCAAGGCACAGGTCGGCTCGGGCAGCCAGAGTGTGGAGGTTGAAAAGGGGAAACTCCTTTCCCTCGACGGCAGCGGCGCTCCCCGGAAGTTCGACCGCAAGGACACCGACGAATTCGCGCGCTGGAGCGACAGCCGCAAAGAGTATCTGACTATGGCGTACCTCGAAGCATCCCAGGATAGCTCGGACCCCGAACTGCGACGCAGCATCTCCGACGCGTCGGTGACCGGCGCCCCTACAATGGGCGGGCGTTCGAGGCGCACGGCGCGAAGTGGCGGCACCCGGCGCCGCTCCCGGTAACGGGCCGTTTCGTCACCTGCCGTCCCCACCTCGCAGTGTCGTAGAATCCACTGTTGGTCCGCTAATGCGTTCATCTGTCGCTCTTGGTGTTTTTCTTGCACTCGCCTCCGGCGCCTGCAACGGTCTGTTCACCACGCCGATGAAGCTCATCCCGCGATGGAAGTGGGAGAACATCTGGCTCGTCTTTATCTTGATCGCTTGCGTGGCAATGCCCGCTGCCATGGTCGCGACGGGTGTGGACGCAGTCCTTGTCCTTACCGCCTCTCCCCCCAACGCGATCGCCTGCGCCGCCGGGTTCGGGCTCGCCTGGGGATTCGGGGCTATCTTCTTCGGGCTGAGCGTACACCATCTCGGCGTCTCTCTGGCCAACAGCCTCGTCATCGGACTCAGCTCCGCGCTTGGCTCCGCCGTACCCCTCTTACTCAGCGGCAATCTCCGATTCGACCCGAGCCAGATCGTTCTTTTCGCCGGCGTAGCGACGTTCCTCGCGGGTGTCTGGCTCTGTGGACAGGCCGGACGGCTCCGCGAGTCATCCGTGCAGGCGAGCTCGCGCGGCGGAAGCCTCTTCTCGGCGTATGCGCTGTGCATCGGCGCCGGGATTCTCTCCGCCGTGTTCAACGTCGGGTACAGCCTCGCGCTCCCGATCGCCGCGGCCGGTGAGCGCCTCGGGTATTCGAGCTTCGACAGCACCAACCTCATCTGGCTACTGATGCTTGGCGGTGGAGCTATCCCGAACATCGCCTACTGCTCCATGCTGCTCAGGCGGAACAGAAGCGCTGCCCTTTTCTCCGGCCCGCAGCCGGGAAAGGCCTGGGGCCTCAGCCTGCTCATGGGGCTGCTCTGGGGCGCCAGCATCTTCCTGTACGGCGCGGCCACGCCGATGCTCGGCGACATCGGCCCTTCGATCGGCTGGCCTCTAAGCCTCGCCGTCGGCCTGGTCGTCGCCAACGTGATGGGTCTCTGGCTCGGCGAATGGCGAGGCGCAGACCCCAGGGCGCTGCGTCTTATGAGATCGGGCATTCTCACCCTGCTTGCCGCGATCGTCCTTTGCGCTCTGTCAAGCAGTTTCGGAAAAGCATGAAACCGTTTTCTGACGTCCTCCTCGCGCTTCATCAGCGGCTCATTGTCTCCTGCCAGGCCCCCGACGGCGATCCCTTCCACGATCCGGAATCGATGGCCCGTTTTGCGCGCACCGCCGTGATGGGCGGCGCGGGCGGCATCAGAGCCAACGGCGCCGAGGATGTTCGCGCCATCCGCGCCGCGGTCTCAGTTCCGATTCTCGGGATCGACAAGCGGCTCATGGAGGATGGCCGCATCCTGATCACCCCGACGTTCGAGGGAGCGCGTTCGCTCGTCGAAGCGGGCGCCGGCATCATCGCCCTCGACTGCACCGCCCGGGGCCGGCGCTACGGTGCGATCGAGCGGCTCCAGAGGATTCGTGCGGAACTCCGCGTGCCCGTGATGGCCGACTGCGCCACGCTGGAGGAAGCGAAGGCCGCAGCCGCGGCCGGCGCCGAGATCGTCGCCTCCACCATGCGCGGCTATACCGACGCTACCGCGGATGTGACGTGCTTCGAGCCATTCTACGTGGCGGAGTGGGTCCGAGAACTGGACACGCCGCTGATTGTCGAAGGACACGTCTCGACACCGGACGAAGCCGCCGCGGCATTCGCTGGCGGCGCTTTCTCTCTTGTCATCGGCACCGCGATTACGCGGCCCGAAGCGATCACCCGGCGCATTGTTCAGGCGATCGAGCGCCAGGTCCGAAGCGGCGAACATCGTTTCTTCCTTGGTATCGACCTCGGCGCGACAAACACCAAATACGGAGTAGTCGCCCGCGACGGCAGACTGGTCGCGAGCGCGTCCGTGCCGACCCCGTCGGACGGAGGCCGGGAAGTGCTACTCGCTCACCTGAAGCGCGTCGCCGGGTTGTGCCGGGAACTGGCCACGCAGGAAGGCGTGGAGCCCTCCGCGCTCGGTGTCGCCACCGCTGGCTGGGTGGACCCCGGTACTGGCACGGTGGCCTACGCCACGGACAACCTACCTGGGTGGACGGGCGCCCCGATCGCCGCCGAACTCGGTCCTGTTGCCGGGCTGCCGGTTGGTGTCGAGAACGACGCCAACGCGCTGGCCGTCGCCGAGAAGTATTTCGGCGCGGCGCGGGGGGCGAACGATTTCGTGTGTGTGACGCTGGGAACCGGCGTCGGCGGCGGCTGCTACGTGGCTGGCCGCCTGAATCGGGGCCCGCACTTTCTGGCCAACGGAATCGGCCACATCACCCTCGAGTATGGCGGCCTGCCGTGCACCTGTGGGCGCCGTGGGTGTCTGGAGGTGTACACGAATGCCGCCGCGCTCCTGCGTTACGCGGGAGGCGGATTTGCGAGCGCCGAGGAAGTGATCCGGGAGGCAGGGCGAGGTGACGGTCCGGCGCGTGGCGCCATCCGCACGCTTACCGGCTATCTCGCAGCCGGACTTGCGGGCATCATCCATGTGCTCGACCCGTCGCTGCTCGTGATTGGGGGAGGGCTCGCCGAGAACAGTCCGATGCTGTTCGACGACCTCAAGGCCGCCTTCGCCGACGAAGTAACAGCGTGGGATCATCGCCGCATCGAAGTGTGCCCATCGCCGCTTGGCTATTACGGCGGCGTCCTCGGCGCGGCGGCGGTGGCAATCGAGAAGCTCGCCTGACCATTCCGGATCGCGATGTATACTGTTGAAACCCGGACTTCCCGGTGCTCATATCTGCTTTGGGGGTGAACCGCATGAACTCTCGACGTGACTTCCTGAAGGCCGCGGGTACGCTCTCGGTCAGCGCGGCGGCCCCGCAAGCCGCCCCGCCGGCCGAAGGACAAAAGCTGCCACAGGTCCAGCTCGGACGCTACTCGATTTCGCGCCTCATCTGCGGCGCGAACGTGTTCAACGGCGGCTCGCACTTATCGGTCTTCGTCAACTACGAGATGAAGAAGTACTATACGCCGGAGCAGATTCTGAAGACGCTGCGCCGTTGCGAGGAGGCCGGGATTAATTGCTGGCAGGCGGGCAAAGGAAACCTTGACATCTACCGCCGTTACGTAGACAGCGGCGGCAAAATGCACTTTCTCGCCCTCGAGCAGAGCGATCCCGAAGTGGTGAAAACGCTCGCGCGCGGCGGCTGCATTGGCATTGCGCATCACGGCGAGGTCACGGACCGCCTGTTCAAGCAGGGCAAGATCAACCAGATTCAGGACTACCTCAAGATGGTCCGCGACTCCGGCATGTTGGTCGGAATCTCGACCCACATGCCCGCCGTGGTTGACACAGTAGAGTCGAAGGGCTGGGATTTCGACTATTACATGACCTGCGTTTACGAACGGCACCGCACGAAAGAGGAGCTCGAAAGACTGCTCGGACAGGCGCCGATTCCGGTAGGCGAAGTGTACCTGCCGAATGATCCGCCGCGGATGTACCGGATGATCCAGCAGACGAAGAAGCCCTGCCTGGCTTTCAAAATTCTCGCCGCCGGCCGCCTGTCGGAGCGCCCGCAGTGGATCGAGCAGGCCTTCCGCGACGCCTTCAACGGCATCAAGAAGACCGATGCCGTGATCGTCGGGATGTGGGACCGTTACAGCGACCAGCCTGGCGAGAACGCCGGCTTCGTGCGGCGTTTCGGGGCGGCGTAGCGGCAGCTACTCCGCGAGTTTGTTGAGCAGGCTCGCCGGTACCAGACCGCGCAGTTCCGGGCGGACTTCGAGGATGCGTTCGATGTCGAGCAGGTCCTTCCGCCGCTTGCTCGCCCGCCTCTCCGCGTCTAGCGCTGCCCAGACTTTTCCCTGAAGCACATCTTCAAGCCGCGCCACCGGCATCGGCACTCCGAGCACTTCGCGTTCGCAGGCACGCTCGACAAACTCGAAATAGCGCGGGTCCGTCTGGATCTGCACGCGCAGGTCAGAGCCTTCCGCCGATACGTTCAGGCTGTGTGGAAATCGCTCCACACGGAATCTCGACGTGAAGAGTGACTCCGCTTTCGCCAGTTGATCGACAGCTACTACGAGGTCCAGATCCAGACTCACGAGCGGTTCCGCGTAGGCATTTACCGCCTGCCCCCCGATCACGCAGTACCGTACGCCGTTTTCACTCAGCAGCGCGATGAGGTTCTCCAGCATGTTCGCACGATCCATCGTCACCGACTTCCAAAACGCGTGGGCCTGCATCGGCGGTCCGCCCCCTCTGCTTCATTATTTCAGAATGCCGTGACCGGATTCTCGCCGCGGACGAGGCACGCGGCTCTTGCCCTCGCCCTACGCCAAGATAGGTTGAATGCCGAAGAGTCGGCAGTACTGGCGTAACTCGCGCTTGAAGTCACCATAGAAGAAGAGCTGGTGAAAGCCGGGATAGTCCAGGAGGTTGGGTGAACCGTCGAGTTCCACCATCACCGAAACCACGCAACCACCCGCTGGGGGAACGGAGACGTTGTCGACCACTTTGCCGGCGGAGATGACCATTTGTGGTTTCGAGTTCTCCCGGTCGCGGAGGAGCACATCGGCCACCGTGATTCTCTCCCCAAGGTTCCACGTCGGAACCGGCACCGCATCGCGCTTGCCGTGGTGATACGAGAGGAAGTAGGGCTCGGGTGGCTGCGACCAGCCTCGCAGGCGGGTCGGGCATGTGCAGTGCGCGCCGATGAGACAGTCCTTCGCGGTTTCGGGCACGGGATCCTGCTGAAAACCGGGCCTGTCGAAGAGATACTGCACGAGTGCGTGCGTTACGGCCGCTCCGATATCGGCCTCGCAGGCGGCCGGAATGCCGTCGTCGAGCATCAACGACCACGAGATGCACGGCAGGCTGACTTTCGTCTTGCCCAACGCCCCGAGGCAGTCCATCGTGATGCCGTCGCCCTCTTCCCGCATCAGGATGTTTCGCGCCACCACGTAGCTCTTCACGCCGTTCCAGACATCCTCTTCGGTGGGCCCTTTCACCGCCGTGGCATTCTTGACGTACGCCGCGGCGATCTTCCTCACTTCGTCGGTCACCTGCGTGCTGTTGTACTCCTCGAGAAAACTCCGCGCCGGGAGATATC
>JAEHDI010000881.1 GCA_016880505.1 Bryobacterales bacterium
CCCGGCGCCGGCTTCCGGGAGTCAATCGAAGCCATCGGGATCTGCATCTCGCCGTACCAGATTTTCTTCTTTTCGTCGATCCGCGCCTTCACCTTGAATCCAGAATTCCAGAGCCAGCCGCCTTCCGGCTTCGGGTTATCGCGGTCGATGTCCAGATCCACCCACTCGCCTTGCGGCGAGACCTGGAACTCCTTGTACTGGCGGATGTGTTTGAAGTCCGTCCCGATGAACGCCTCCGCGACATCCCAATCCCAGAGCTTGTTGGTCTCGGTCGTCGTCGACGGGTTGGGCTTCAGGAAAAGCTTGTCGTAAGGACAGATGTACAGAAAGTAGAGATTCTTGTCGGTCCACCGCGAACGAATCTCGGTGCGATGCCCGGGCGACGGCTCCTTCGTCGGCCCGTTCTCGGCAAACACCCCGGCTACGTTCTTCCACTGCGCCGCGTTCGGATCGGCGGCCAGCGCGAAGTCCTTGCTGGAGTAGTAGCTCTTGATGACGCCGGGACCCTCCGCCAGAGCCACGCCGGCAACAAACAGGAAGAGAAGGAATGTAAGTTTCATTTCTTCTCTAATATAAGCTTTAATAGCGGTATGCGAAACCTGGTGCTCACCCTGTTTTTTCTGGTCGCCGTTTGTCCGGCACAGTCGTTCGAGCCGGTCGCCACGCTTCCGGACTGGGTCTCCGTCGAAGCCAATGTGCCGTACGACCAGTACAAGGAGACGGTTCTCGACATCATGCAGCCGAAGGCCGCAGCGACAGGCAAGCGGCCAGGCATGCTGGTGATCCATGGCGGCGGCTGGGTCGGAGGAACAAAGGAACAAGTCGTAGAGAGCTTTTGCTTGCCGTACGTCGAGAAAGGCTTCGTCGTGGCGAATGTTGAGTACCGGCTGGCCAAAGTCGCTCCAGCGCCCGCCGCCGTCATGGACGTGCTCAAGGCCGCCGACTGGTTCCGCCGCAATGCGGGCCGCTACAACGTGGACGGGAAACGAATCGCGGTGATCGGCAATTCGGCGGGAGGTCACCTCGCCCTCATGGTGGGGATGACGGCGAAGTCGGCGAAACTCGGGCCGACCGGCAAAGTCGCCGCCGTCATCAATATTTACGGGATTACCGACGTGGCCGACCAGTTGAGCGGTCCGAATACGCGCGATTATGCGGTCACCTGGGTTCCGGACGAACCTGGACGGCTGGAACTGGCCCGGCGCGTTTCGCCGATGACGTACGTTCGAAGAGATCTGCCGCCGATTCTCACTGTTCACGGCGATGCTGATGAGACCGTACCGTATGAGCACGGCACAAACTTGACCAAGGCGCTGCGCCAGGCCGGCGCTACCGCCGAGATGATCTCGGTGCCGCAGGGCAAACACGGATTTTCAAAGGAGCAGTGGGCCGGCGTTCTACCGCAGATCTTCAAATTCCTGGAACGCCACCGCATCGTGCGGTAGGACGCGTGTGCCCGCACCTCAGGTGGTCAGTCTTTCGTGACCGCTTCCTGCCAGCGGCTGATCGCGGTGGCGAGCTCGTCCACGAGTTCCGGATGCTTGCGCCGGAGGTTGCGCGTCTCGCCGGGGTCTTCCTCGAGGTCCGAAAGGAACATCGCGTCGTCGCCCCCGAGCGGTTTTCGGCCTTCCGGCGTCCCGTCGTAGACTGCCCCGTTGACGACCAGTTTCCAGCGCCCTCGCCGGACCGCCTGTTGTTTGTCGGAACCCCAGAAGACGTCAGGATGCTGTGATTTCGCCCCTGCCGTCATCAGCGGCAAAGCGTCCCGGCCGTCGATGGTCCGGCCGGCCGGCAACGGCACACCGGCGGCGGTACAGATCGTCGGCAGGAGATCGGCCGTCATTGCCGTCTCCCGGACCACTTGTCCCGGCTGGATCACGCCCGGCCAATGAAAGACGGCCGGCACGTGCATTCCGCCGTCGAAGAGACTAAATTTGAAACCCCGGTAGGGAGCATTCCTGCCTGCTGTCGCCGCCTGCTGGCTCAAGCCCGCACGCGCCTCCGTCGTCGCGCCGTTGTCGGCGCTGAAGATCACGAGGGTATTGTCGCGGATTCCTCCCCTGTCCAGGGTCCGCAAGACTTCCCCGACGCCGTCGTCGGCCGCCGCAAGCATCGCTGCGTACATCCGCCGCTCCGGTTCGAGCCCCGGAAAGCGCTCGACATACTTCCTCGGTGCATGCATCGGATAGTGGACCGCGTTGTAGGCGAGGTAGAGGAAGAACGGCTGGGAGCGGTTTGCCTGAATGAAACCGACCGCTTCCTGCGTCAACCGCTCGGTCAGGTACTGACCGTCCTCGAAGATCTCGGTTCGGTTTCTCCACAGATCGTGGTAGTTCACCACCCGTGGCTCGCCCCAGTAGTACCGGTGCGAGTAGAAATCGACGCAGCCGGAGTGAAAGCCGTAGAAGTAGTCAAAGCCCCGGCTGTTTGGCGCCGTTTCCGGCGTGGAACCAAGGTGCCACTTCCCAACCAGGCCCGTCGTGTAGCCGGCGGGCTTCAGCAGCGCCGGGATCGTCTGTTCCCGCACCGGAAGGCTCATGCCGTTCTGCGGCATGCCGCACCGCACGGGGTATCGGCCCGTCATCAACGCCGCGCGGGCGGGCGCGCACATCGGAGCGTTCGAATACCAGTTCGTGAAACGGGCGCCGCCGGCAGCCAGCGAATCGATGTTCGGAGTCTTGACGTCGGTTGCCCCCTGGCACCCGAGGTCATGGCTGCCCATGTCGTCAAGCAGGATCACGATGACGTTCGGCTTGCGCTCACGCCCCAACGAAGCGGCCGCCCCCGCTCCCGCTGCCAGGAATTCTCGTCGATTCAGCATCTCCACCTCAACGCCGCTGCAATTTCAGGATTACGGAAGCGATTTCCATCGTCGTCTCTTCGGCGCCCATCAGTACGCGATGCGGCAGCCAGAACGCGTCATGGATGCAGGCCTCCGACACCGGGCACGGCTCGACGCGGCATGCGCCCTTCTGATAGAGCGGATTCTGATACAAAACGTGCGGATAGAACGGCGTGCAGGGGATCTCCCGCTCCGTAATGGCGGCATGGAACTCGTCTCGCGTCATTCCGAACTTGGCTGCGTCGATCCGTCCCAACAGCAAGTAGTACGAGTTCACGTTCACTTGGAAAGGC
Source organism: Bryobacterales bacterium (assembly GCA_016880505.1). Classification (GTDB taxonomy): domain Bacteria; phylum Acidobacteriota; class Terriglobia; order Bryobacterales; family Bryobacteraceae; genus JAEHDI01. Next base: position 3,136 of record JAEHDI010000881.1, read on the forward strand.
ACCGCCTGCCAGGTGAGGCCGCCGACGTCCGCTGTGGCAGCACGCAACCGGCAGGCATTCTCCATACGCAGGCGGATCTGTTCAGGCAGCCGTTCCAACTGCGCGATGAGCACCGCCGCCTGGAGCGCTGTGATCCGGTAGTTCGTCCCGAGCGTGAAATGGTGGAACCAGCCCTCGCCCTCGCGGCGGCCCTGGTTGGCGATGGCGCGTGCCCGCGCCGCGATGCCGTCGTCATTCGCGGTCAGAATGCCACCCTCGCCGGCGGTCATTACCTTCGAGTTCTGGAAGCTGAATGTGCCCGCCACGCCCAGGCTGCCGGCGCGCCTGCCGTTCCACTCCGAACCGTGGGCGTGGGCTGCATCTTCGAACAGCATTAGGCCACGATCGGCGGCAAGTTTCATCAGGCGGTCCATGTCGGCCAGCGGCCCGCCAAAATGGACAGGCACAATCGCCTTCGTGCGCGGACCGATCGCCGCCGCCGCACGGTCCGGGTCCATGTTGAAACTGTACGGCTCGATATCGACGAACACCGGCGTCGCGCCCACGCGCGATACCGCCGTCGCCGTCGAAATGAACGAGATCGCGGGGACGATCACCTCGTCGCCCGGCCCGATCCCGGCCGCCTCCAGCGCCATCTCGATCGCCACCGTCCCGTTGGCGCAACTCACGCCGTGACGGCAATGTTGGTAGGCGGCGAAATCGCGCTCGAAGCGCTCGACCATCTCATGAAAGCCACCCCACTGGAGGCTGTCGATGACCTCCTTGAGCAACTCCATCTCACGGTCCGTGGCGAGGGGCCATCGCGGAATGTTCATAACCGTATCAGCATACCGGGGTCAGAGCCCCTGAAGAAAGTAGTTGAACTCCTTTTCGCGGCCGATCGTCGTTGTGTCGCCGTGGCCGGGTAACACCAGCGTCTCCTCGGGCAGAGTGAGCAGCTTGTCCCGGATCGAAACGAGGATCTTGCGAAAATCGCCGCCAGGCAGGTCGGTGCGTCCGATGCTGTCCCGGAACAGTGTGTCCCCCGCACTCACTTTGTGTTCGGACGGGAGCCACAGGCAGAGGCTGCCGGGCGTGTGGCCGGGCGTGTGCAAAACCGTGAAATCGGCGCTTCCAAGCCGTACAGTGTCGCCGTCCCGCGCCTTTCCGTCGATTTCCACGCGCCGGGGCGTAGCCATACCGAGCCACGATGCCTGCATATCGAGTTGGCTGTAAACGCCCTCGTCGTCCTCGTTCATGAGCACGGAGGCGCCGGTAATGGCCTTGAGCTTCGCCGCGCCGCCGACATGGTCGATATGCGCGTGCGTGATGACGATCAAAGTGGCGCGAAGCCTGTGCCGTTGAAGAATCCCCAGGATCTCCTCGACGTTGTCGCCGGGGTCGATGACAATTGCTTCACGCGTCTGTTCGTCGCCGAAAACCGAACAGTTGCACTGAAGCATCCCGACGGGCAGAACCTCGTGAATCATAAACGTGATTGTAGAGCACCGAGCCGGTTGGAGACTCCGGCCCGTCGTACTGCTAGACTGGCTCGAATGAGCGCCATGAGGGGCGTGGCTGAAGCGCTCTCGGCTTTGCGTGCCATGCTGGAGGCCGAGACCCCGGTTGGAGACTCCGCGAGGCCTTTCTTCGATCTCACGGTCCGGCTAAGGGACTCGGTGCAGCCGGTGCTGGGCGGCGCCTGCACGACGGCGTGCGACCGGCTGGCCGAACGTGCGCGCGTGCTTGAGAGAACCGGCGATCTTGAAGCCCACCTGCTCGCCGGCGTTCAGCTCGAATCGACGCTGGCCTGCATCGGCGAGGCAATCGCGGACAACCCGGAAGCAAAAGCGCAGCAGGTCCAGCAAGCTCTGGCGCGGCTCCTGCAACGCGCCTGTGTCCTCGCCGCCGGCACTTCAAGTCCGGATTGGAATTCCTTTCCGGATCTGATATCGACGCTGGCGGTTGTTCGCCGCAGTGCCGGGGAGCTCGCCGGACCGGTGCGCACTTGCGGAGGCGACGTCCCTCGGAATGCCGCGGAACTGAATCAACTTTTGGAGTCTTCCGAAGCTCGGTTGCTCGAAGACCCGTGCGCAATGGTGGCGTCACTCACGAGCGAACTGAGGTGGCATCTTGGACTCGCTGTCCGGCGGGACTGGTGTTTTCTCCACGAGGACATGGACGATTCTTCGCTGGCGGCATACACCAACGCCTGGAGGGAAATACTGCTTCCAGCCGATGCGCAGATCACTCCGGAGCGGATTCTCGACGCGGTCTCGTTGTCACAACAGCAATTCCGCACCTGTGAGATGCCGGACCTCGATGATTACCTTGACGAGCCCGAATGCCTGATCGGCTACGGTCTGGCGAACCTGATCCCGCCTGCGCCGTACGGCTGGGAGTTCTCGTCCGAGACCGCGGTGCAGGCCTTCTTGCGAGGCCAGCTCGGGCAATGGTACATGCGGCCGTTTCGCGACGGTGTCTCCCCAGTCGAGATGATCTCCACTGTGCTGAAGTTCGGCCGGCCCCTTTATTACGAGCGGATCCTTCTGCACTCCGTCGCACAGCACAGGCTCGTTCAACATGCGGTGTGGCCGGACGGCGGCGGTGTGAGCCAGTTGGAGACCCTCGCGTACTTGGAAGATTTCTTCAATGTGATGCTGGACGGCTATCTCCTCCGCAAGATCTCGATGCCCAACCTTCGACGACCCGGCGGGTGGATCGAGTACCTCGAGGATCTGATTGCTCTCCATTTCGCGGTGACGCCGCAAAAAGTCGTCGAGGTCCGTAGGGACTTTTTCGCGCGTCGCGGTTTCGACTGCGGCGCCCAGTTGCTCGAATCCGGCGGTCACGGCGGTGGCTTCCTGAATTAGCCCGTATGTTCGAATCCGCCGGCGTGGTCATTCTACACTTGAGGTATGAGCGGGATGCGGATGGAGGGGTATCGTGCGTTGCGCGAAGGGGTAGCATGGCTAGATCTCACGGGGCGCGGAAAGATTGCCGTGCGCGGCGAAGACCGGGCTCGCCTGCTCCATGCCCTGTGTACGAATCACATCCAGGAACTCACGCCGGGCCGGGGATGCTACGCCTTCTTTCTGAACG
>JAEHDI010000882.1 GCA_016880505.1 Bryobacterales bacterium
ACAGGGCGTCCTTGTCCAGTTGGCCCACCGTCGCTCCGTGTGTGCAGCGGACGTCGTCCGCGAAGATCTCGAGCTGGGGCTTGGTGTTGATCATCGCGTCCGCCGAAAGCAGCAGGTTCTTGTTGCTCTGGAGCGCGTTGGTCTTCTGCGCATCCTTGTGGACGATGATCTTGCCGTTGAACACGCCCGTGCCCTGCCCGTCCAGGATGCCCTTGTATAACTCGCGGCTGTTGCAGTTCGGCTTGGCGTGGTCCAGCGTCGAGTGATTGTCGACGTGTTGTTTGCCCGTGGTGGCGTAAAGGCCGTTGAGCATACACTCGGCGCCTTCTCCGTCCAGCACGACGTTGACGTCGTTTCGTGCCAGCGCCGCGCCGAAGCCGACGTTGTGTGACGTAAGCGAACTGCTGCGCTCCTGAAGCCCCTGAATCGTGCCTACGTGGAACGCTTGCGCCCCTTCGTCCTGAAGCTTGTAGTGTTCGACAACTCCGCCCTCGGCGGCTACAATCTCCGTCACCGCGTTGGTGAAGTGGACACCCTCACCCGACGCGACGTACGTTTCGATCACCGCCGCCTGGCTCCCGCGCCCGGCCAGAATCAGGTTCCGCGGGTGCGCCACCCACGGTTCGGCGCCCGCCACCGAGACGAAGACGAGGTGGATCGGTTCCTCGACCACCGTACCTTTCGCAATCTCGACGAGCGCGCCGTCCTCAAACAGCGCGGTGTTGAGCGCGACGAAGGCGTTTTCCTCGAAGCCCGCATAACGCGCGAGGTGGTTTTCCAAAGGTGCGCTTCCGTTCTCCAACACCGACGCCAGGCTTGCTGCGTTGACGCCCGCCGGCAGCCGCTTCGCAGCGGACAGTTTCGGCGAGAATCGGCCGTTCAGAAACACCAGCCGCACGCCGCACCCCAGGTTCGCGAACGGCAGCCGGTCCAATTCTTTGCGCGTCAGCGTGGCCGCGGGCGCCGGACGCGCCGCCAGCCTCGCGATCCCGGACACGTTGGTGTATTTCCAGTCCTCGTTGTGCGTGGTCGGGAACCCGAGCACGGAAAATCGGTCCATCGCGCTTTTGCGGAGACCGGCGAGCCATTCCGGTTCCGCCGCCGTCCGCTGCCCGCGGTCCGCGAAATGCGTGAGAAAAACGTCCTGATCTTCTCTCAGTTCGATCATCGCACCAGCTCGCTCACCGCCGTCTCGTCCAGTTCCGCGTAACCCTTCTGCTCGAGCTCGAGCGCCAGAGTCTTGTCGCCCGATTTCACGATCCGCCCGTTCGACATGACGTGCACGAAGTCGGGCACGATGTAGTTCAGCAGCCGCTGGTAGTGCGTCACAACGACGAAGGACCGCTCCGGGCTGCGAAGCGAGTTCACGCCGTTCGCCACCAGTCTCAGCGCGTCGATGTCCAGACCGGAGTCGGTCTCGTCGAGAATCGCCAGTCTCGGCTGCAACACCGCACGCTGGAAAATCTCGTTCCGCTTCTTCTCTCCGCCGGAGAATCCGACGTTCACCGCACGGTTCAGAAGGCCCTCCGGCATGTCCAAGGCCTTCATCCTTTCTTTCACCAACTCCAGGAAGTCGACCGCGTCCAGTTCTTCCAGACCGCTTCGCTTGCGGATGCTGTTGAGGGCCGCGCGCAGAAAGTACATGTTGCTCACGCCGGGGATCTCCACGGGGTATTGGAACGCCAGGAAGATCCCCTCCGCGGCCCGCTCCTCCGGATCGAGTTCGAGCAGATCGTGCCCCTCGTAGATCACCTCGCCGCCGGTGACTTCATAGAAATCCCGCCCGGCCAGCACCTGCGCCAGCGTGCTCTTGCCCGAGCCGTTCGGGCCCATGATGGCGTGTACCTCGCCCGGCTTCACTTCCAGATCGATGCCCTTCAGTATTTCCTTATCGCCGATGCCGGCTCGCAAATTCCTGATACTCAGCATTTCCGTTTTTGTCCTCTGTGCCTTTGTGGTCGAACTGCCTATCCGACGCTACCTTCCAGACTTACGCTCAGCAGCTTCTGTGCTTCCACGGCAAACTCCATCGGCAGCTCGCGGAACACTTCCTTGCAGAACCCGTTGACGATCATCCCGACCGCGTCTTCGGTCGGGATGCCCCGCTGCCGGCAGTAGAAGATCTGGTCCTCGCCGATCTTCGAGGTTGTGGCCTCGTGCTCCACCTGCGCCGTGGGATTCTTGACCTCCAGGTACGGGAAGGTGTGCGCGCCGCACTGGTCGCCGATCAGCAGAGAGTCGCACTGCGAGTAGTTGCGC
>JAEHDI010000883.1 GCA_016880505.1 Bryobacterales bacterium
GGCGCTGGGCATCATCTTGAACACCGCAATTTTCGGCATCGTGAACGCGCTCTGGTTCGGCCCCCTCCCCTTCCAGAACGACCGGGAGATCGTGGTCCTGCACGCATCGAACCCCTCGAAAGGCCTTGCCGACCTGATCTCCTATCCGGATTACGCTGATCTCCAGGCGGAAAGCCGGAGTTTCGTGGGGATGGCCGCGCTCGCCGAGCGCTCCTACCATCTGACCTTGCCGATTCAGGGCGCCGAGCCGGAGCGGGTGCGCGGCGGTGTGATTTCGGCATCCGCGCTGGATCTGCTCGGATACGTCCCGGTAATCGGGCGTGGTTTTTCGCAAGAGGAGGAGGCAGTTGACGATGCCGCATCCGGTCCGCGGGTGGTGCTCATCAGCGAAGGGTTGTGGCGAAACCGATTCGGCGCCGACGCGGGTATTGTCGGCAGAAAGCTCAAGATCGATGGTCATCCGGCGACGATCATCGGAGTGCTCCCGCAAACCTTCCGGTTCATCTACGGCGGTTATCAGGTCCTGGCGCCGCTACCACGCGAGTTGGTTCGGACGCCGCGCGAAGAGCGCTCGCTGCACGTGTTGGCCCGCGTCCGGCGCACGACCGTGGAGCAAGTACAAGCGGAACTGGATGGGATTTCCAGGCGCCTGGCGGCACAACACCCGGTGTCGAATGAAGGCTGGAGCATCAGCGCGGAGCCGTTCCGGCAGGCTGTTTTCGGAGAGGCGATGCGCATGTATCCGATCCTGCTGGCGGCGGCAGGGATGGTGCTGCTGCTCGTCTGCGCCAATCTCTCAAACCTCCTGTTGGCGAAGACCGTCTCCCGGCATCAGGAACTGGCAATTCGCATGGCCCTCGGCGCCGGCCGAATGCGCGTCATGCAGCAGGTACTGGCGGAAGGAATCTCGATCGCCGTCACGGGAGGCGCGGTGGCATTGCTGTCGTCGATCTGGATGCGAAACCTGCTTGTCGCCTCCTATCCCGAATTGGCTGCCTTGCAGATCGACTACCGGGTAGTGCTCTACACGTTGTGCGCCTCGGTGAGCGCTGGAGTGGTGTTCGCCCTCGGTCCTGCGTTCAGCGTGTCCGGCGTTGACGTGAATGCGAGTCTGAAATCCGGCGGGCGGAGCGCGACGGGCCAGGGGTACCGGTTCCGCTCGGCGTTGGTGGTCTCCCAACTTGGACTGGCCCTCATGCTTCTGACCGGGATGGGATTGTTGGTGAGGACCACTGCACTCCTGCGCGGTATCGATACTGGGCTGGATCTGCGCAACGTGCTGGCGGCGGAGGTGTCGTTGCAGGGCGCCAAGTATGCCTCGGTGGAGCGACGCGCGCAATTCTGGCGAGAGGTTACTGACAGGTTGGCTGCACTGCCGGGAGTGGAAACCGTGGCCGGCACTAGCGCCATGCCGCTCTTGGCTCAGCCTCTGCCGCGGCGGCTCGAAGTCGCGGGGCGGCATGCCGGAACCGGTGGCGAGTACCTCCGGCTGGTGTCGTCGGTAGTCGACCCCGGCTATTTCGACGCGGCCGGCGTCCGGCTGGTGGCGGGCCGAGGATTCACGGCAGCGGACCATAGCGACGCCCCGCGCGTGACCATCATCAACCAGACTCTTGCGAGGCTGCTCTGGCCGCAAGGCGAGGGATATGCGCTCGGCAAGCAGCTCAGGGCCGGCGAAAACTCGGAGTGGGCGACGGTCGTCGGGGTTCATCGGGATGTCCGCCAAGTGCTTCCCTCGCCGCCACTCCCGGAACTGGCGATCCCGAGCGCGCAGTCCGCACAGACCTCGAAGACGTTGCTGGTTCGCACCCGCACCGGCGTGCCGGCAAATCTGGCCGACGCCGTGCGCCGTGAGTTGCGGGCAGTGGATGCCGGTCTCCCGCTGGGAGAGATCCTGACCTTGGACGGGATTCTGGAGAAGTTCTACCCAAAGGTAATGGCGGGTGGTTTGGGGATCTTCTCGGCCC
>JAEHDI010000103.1 GCA_016880505.1 Bryobacterales bacterium
ACTTTCTGCGAACGGTTTCTGGGCAAAGGCTACCGGCTCACTCTCGATCTTGGCGACGTGTCGTTTGCCGATCGGGAGGGTGTGGCCGCTCTCCGCGACCTGATGACGCGGCAAGCCACACTGGTCAACTGCCCACTATTCCTGGTGGAGCAGTTGAAGAACTCCGGGTCCTGACCAACGCTTCCGTGTCGCTTTGTAAGGGGGGCTGTATGACGACTCAAGCGGACACATCCGAACGCTTGGCGAGCTTCGAAGACCTCGCTTTGCCGCACACACGAGACTTGTTCCGGACGGCGTCCTCGATCCTGGGCAACGTGGCGGAAGCCGACGATGCGGTCCAGGAAGCGTACTTGCAGGCGTGGAAATCGTTCGATCGGTTCACGCCCGGAACGAACTGCCGCGCGTGGCTCTTCGGCATCCTCTTCCACGTGATTTCACATCAGCGCCGAAAATGGCTGAGCCGTGTCGTTTTGTGCGAGCCAAAGACATTTGAGGACACCACGCCCTACTCCGCTCCTGTGCCCGAGAGCCTCACCGACCAGGAGGTTCTGTCGGCCTTCCGTAGTCTGCCCCAGCGGTTTGCGGAAGTCGTCATGCTCGCGGACGTGCATGAGTTCTCGTACAAGGAGATTCAGGAGAGCCTGGGCATTCCGATCGGGACGGTAATGTCCCGCCTTAGCAGGGGCCGGCAATTGCTTCGCGCGCAACTGGTCGACTACGCGCCGGCAGCCTCAATCCGAAGCACTGGCGTTCGGGCTGCTGGTGCGCACTTGAGTTGAATGTGGCCTCATTCCCAACCGCCTCGCGCTCAGTGAGAACCGCCATCAGGGCCGCACACCAGCTACGTTCAGCCGCATGCGATAGAGTCCGCTACGCGCACACAAATAGAGCGTCTTGCCATCCTCGTCACCCCACGCCAGGTTGTGCGGGTGTTTGGGTGGAATGATGGTGCCGAGGTGCTTGCCCTCGGCAGAAAGAACCCAAAGCCCACCGGGACCGGAAACGTAGAGGTTGCCTTGCTGGTCCACTTTCATCCCGTCCAGCGCGTCTTCGCCCGGGACGTTCGTCATGTCAAAGAAGAGCTTGCCGTTGGAAAGGGTGCCGTCAGCATTCGCCTCGTATCGCGTAACGATCTTCTTCTTGTCATCCCAATTGGCGACGTACAGGTATTTCTCGTCCGGGGAAAACGCGATGCCATTGGGTCCGTTGAAATCGGTGCTGACGAGCCGAAGCTTGCCTTTGTACAGCGAAAAGACTCCGCTGTAAGGCAGCTCCTTTCGGGGATCGTCGAAGAACTTCGGCAGGCCAAAGGGCGGATCGGTAAAGTAAAGCGTACCGTCAGAACGGTACACCAGGTCGTTCGGACTGTTGAGGTGCTTGCCTTCATAGCTGGCGGCGAGCACCGTCAAGGTTCCGTCCTTCTCGAGACGAGTTACCCGGCGGTTGCCATGCTCGTTGATGGTCAGGCGGCCCTGTGGATCAAGCGTCAACCCGTTCGATCCGGGCTGGCGGTACTCTGCGACATCGTCGCCGGAGTACCCGCTGGGATGGCGGAAGACAGAAAGCTCACCGCTGTTGTCCCTGCCCGGGGCGTACCTGTAAATCGTGTTGCTGTTCGGGTCGCTAAAAAGCAAGTAGCCGCCATCGCGAATCCAGACAGGCCCTTCGGTGAACTGGAACCCTTCGGCGAGCTTGAAGATCTTCGGATTCGGCCCGACAATGGTGTCCATCGCGGGATCAAGCCGGACGACTTCCACGTTTACTTCCCGGGGAGTGACGGCTACCGGCTCCGGGCTCGCCTCATAGAACTCCAGCCTGGCATACCGCATCCAAATGAAATTCGTCGGCGGATTGGAAAGCGGACCGTTGATACCAAAGACAGCGAGCTGAATCTTCTGTCCTGGCGTGACGCCGCGTCCAATGACCAGACGGTTTGGAGCGTTCCAGCCACCGATGACCGACCCGCCCACCTGTCCGAGCGCGCGCGACAGTTCGCCGTCCACCCACACCTCGGCGTAATCGTCGAGTGACGTCTCGAACACGACAGTGGAGCCAGCCGGATTGAAGCTGCCGATTCGCTCCGGAACCGTGATGTTGATCCGGTACCAGTTGAAGCAGATCCGACCCGTCGAGCGCCGTCCGTCCAGATTTGCCGCTTTGATGGTTTCCCACTGAGAATCGTCGAAGGCCGCGGCACCCGCGTGAGGTGTGTAGTCATAGGTCTTGACTGGGGCGCCCGTCGGCTGGCCATCCGAGCCGGGTCCGCGGAAGTCCACCTCGATGATCTTGGTGTCGCTGTAGCGCCACTGGCCTTTCACCAGCCGCACCCCCTCGTCGGTTGCAAGGTCGATTGTGGCGCCTGGTGAGCCGCCGGGCACATCGGGTCGGATCTTCACTGCGGAGGCGAAGACAACAAAGGGCAATAACGCGGAGACAATTCGAATGGCGTTCTTTTTCATTGGCGGCCTCGTGTGCGCTTGGCTAGCGCGCCTTCACGACGTAGTAGAGGAACGGATTCGAAACTTCCTTGAACCAATGAGGAGTGCCAGCCGGGACAATGATGACGTCGCCTTTAGCGATCTGGCGGGTGTCGCCGCCAGCGATCTCCGTGCCGCGGATTTCGTCGGCGGCAGTCGTTTTGGCGTCGACAGCGGTACCACCTGTGACGAACGTGGCGTTTCCGTCGAGTACGTAGATGATATCCGCGTCCTTCGTATGCACTTCGGCCTGACCCGGCTTGTCCCGGCGGCTGGCGTGAACCATGTACTTGTCACTTCCGTCGAACAGCACCGCGCCTTTGGAGAATGCCGCCTCCACCGTTCCGCGGTTGAAGTAGCTGACCGGCGAGGACAGAGTGCCATTGGCGGCGCCGGCGAAGGCCTTGGCCGCCTCCGCTCCTGCCATGGCGAGCTGCTCGTCCTGCTGGGCGCTGGCCGCTCCACTCACGCCGACTCCTCCGAGAATCTGGCCTTCCGAGACGATGGGCACGCCGCCCTGCAGCGGCGTGAAGTCATTAAGGGCCACCATGGACGTACGGCCCTTCCCGATGATGTCCTCGAAGACTTTGGTTGGGCGCTTGAATAACACCGCCGTCCGCGCCTTGCCGATCGAGATAGAGGCGCCGGCGGCGAAGGTATTGTCGAGCCGCTCCAGCGCCATCAAATTGCCGCCGTCATCCACGACAGCGATCACCGCGCCCGGAGCATCGGCCCGCTTCGCTTCGGCAACCGCCGCGGCGATGATCTTCCGCGCGCCATCCAGTGTCAGTGCCTTCTTATCCGCAACCTGCGCCAGCGCGCCTGATGCGATGCCCAGCAACACAGCGAGCACAAATCGGCCCTTTACGATCTTCATGGCTGATCCTCCTACGGGTGCCTGAGCGGTGTTGCCCGCTCACTCAGTAATCCCCGAGCGAGTGGGAATCATTCCCGACCAACGGGTGATTCTCTTCAGCGAACGCTGAGAAGGACGCCGAGGCGGCTGCTGGCGCCACCCACCGTCAGAGCTACAGCGGCCGGCGATGCGGCTGTCAACCCTTCCGGCACTCTGGCGTTGGTCTGGATCACGCCTGCGTTGCCGGGCGCCTGACCACGAAAAAGGATCGCGGCAGAGGAAGAACCCGGATCTTGCGCTTACTCTCCGCTCTGCTGGATGAGTTTGCCAACGAGACCGGTCCACCCCGTCTGATGGCTGGCCCCAACTCCCGATCCGTCGTCTCCATGAAAATACTCATGGAAAAGCACGAGGTCGCGCCAGTGCGGATCGTTGTGGAAGACTTCATTCGAGCCGTGGACGGGCCGCCGTCCCTCCGGACCGCGCAGGAACGTGCGCGTGAGACGGCGCGAGATCTCCGCCGCCACTTCCCAGAGCGTCATCAACTGTCCCGACCCCGTGGGGCACTCGACCTTGAAGTCATCGCCCAGATAGTGATGGAACTTCTGGAGGGACTCGATGATCAGGTAGTTGACCGGAAACCAGATCGGCCCCCGCCAGTTCGAGTTTCCACCGAACAGGCCGGTGGTGGACTCCCCAGGTTCGTACTGCACGCGGTACTCAGCGCCGTTGACGGCGAATACATACGGCTCGTCGCGGTGGATTCTGGACAACGCACGGATGCCGAACGGAGACAGGAACTCCCGTTCGTCGAGCATGACCTTCAGGACGCGCCGAAGCTGATCGCGGTCGACGATTGACAGCAGCCTCCGCTCACCCTCTCCGGGCGACCGCATGCACGCGACATTGCGCGTCAGATCTTTACGGTTCTCGATGAACCACTCCAAGCGCCGCGTGAAGCCCTTCAGCTTGCCGGTGATCTCGGGTTCGAGCGTTTCCACTGCGAACAGTGGAATCAGCCCGACCATCGAGCGGACCTTCAGCGGCGAGTGACGTCCGTCGGGCATGTGCAGCACATCGTAAAAGAACCCGTCCTGGTCGTTCCACATGC
>JAEHDI010000884.1 GCA_016880505.1 Bryobacterales bacterium
ATTTCCACCATTTCCGCATTCGTGGCCGCGGGTGCGGGGGCGCGCGTCGCCAAACACGGCAACCGTTCGATCTCCAGCCGCTGCGGCAGCGCAGACGTGATGGAGGGACTTGGAGTAAGGATCGCGCTGACGCCGGAACAGATGGCTCGGGCAATCCGCGAGGTGGGCATTGCGTTTCTATTCGCTCCGGCGATCCATGTTGCGATGAGACACGCGCAAGCGGCGCGGCTGGAACTAAGAACGCGCACGGTGTTCAACATCCTGGGTCCGCTAACCAACCCGGCTGGAGCGCAGGCGCAACTGGTCGGCGCGCCGGACGAGCACGCGGCGGAGTTGATGGCCGAGGCTCTGGCCGCCCTTGGCCTTACCCGGGGGTTCGTGGCCCACGGCTCCGATGGTCTCGACGAGATCACCACGACCGGGCCGTCCCTTCTGATCGAGATCGCGGGCGGAACCGTGACCCGCCGCACCGTCGGCCCAGAGGACTTCGGGGTGCCATGCGCGCGGAAAGCCGACCTTCTCGGCGGGGACCTGGAGGCAAACTGCGAAATTGCCAGAGAGGTGCTCGGCGGAGCGCGTGGTCCCCGGCGGGATGTCGTGCTGGTGAACGCATCGGCGGCGTTGGTTGCGGCAGGGCGCGCACGCGATTTCCGGGAGGGCGTTGCGATGGCGGTGGAGTCGATCGACTCGGGAGCCGCGCGCCGAAAAGCCGAGGATCTGGCCCGTTTCACCCAGCAGTTCAGCTAACGGGCGTCGCTACCACCAGGCTTTCCAAGCCAGCAGGCCCACACCGGCCAGAAAACCGGCCAATGCCTGGTACTCCTTATTGCGCCAGTACAGACTCCAGCGAAACGGCAGGGAGGACGCAGACGCCTGGAACCGCGGCCAGAGCATCGGGACCCGTTCCGCGTACCCAGCGTACTCCGGGAACAGCTTGCGAAGATGTTGCTCCTCGAGTTCGATCACGGGCAGATAGACGAGTGCAAAGGCGGCCGCAAGGACCGCTGCCAGTAACGAACTGCGCGACGCGAGTGCGAATCCGGCGGCGACCAGCAGAGTTCCAAGATACAGCGGGTTCCGCATCCAGGCATACGGCCCGCCGGTCGCGAGGCATTCGTTCTTGGCGAGGTGGCCCGCCGCCCAGCCACGCAGAAGCAAACCGACCACAGCAATTGGCAGACCGACAGTAAGTGAGCGCGGCACCGGATCGGAGAGCAGAACAAACGCAGCCACGAGCAGGAAGCCGCTCGGAACCCGGAGACGGGCGACGGCGTCGGCGTACGGCTTGGGGAACCAGTGGCGTCGCGTCATCGAGCGGAACTAGCCTGGCACTGAGAGACGGAAAGGCGCTCCCGGAGCGCTGCGAGCACGTCGTCTGGCGAGATCCTGCGCATCGCGGGATGGGGCTCCTTTTTCCGTTTGTAGGACGTGGTGGCGGCCGGGTCGCGAAGGACAGTGAAACTGGAGCCGTACGGACCGTTGCGCGAGGGGTCAGTCGGACCGAAGATCGCCACCCCCGGCTTTTGAAGCGCCGCGGCGAGGTGCATCGGACCGCTGTCGATCCCGACGACGGCGAGGGCGCTGCGCGTGGCGTGGATCAGCCCCGGGATACCGGAGAGGTGAACCACTGCACCGGCGACCTGGGTAAGCGTCCCGGCAGCCTGAGGCGGGCCGTTAAGGACGAGCGGCAGGTCGAGGTCCCGCCGGAGGAGTCCGGCGAGCGTGGAATAGTAGTCGAGCGGCCATTGCTTCCCCGGCCATCCGGCGAGCGGGCTGGCGAGGACGAAACCGCCCTTCGGAAGCCCGCCCTCGTCTGTTCCATCGGGTACCGGAAAGGCGCTGACGATGCTGGACGCACCGGCCGCCGAAGCCAGTTCGAGATTCCGGTCCACGACGTGCGAGGCCTGCGCCAGCACCCGGTTCGAGTAAAACAGCGCGGCGACGCGCTCCCGCAGCAGCGACTGGTGGAATCCGTAGATCAGATCCGGGCGGGCGACGGAGGCGACGATGGCCGACTTCACTAGACCCTGAAAATCAACGGCCAGATCGAAACGGCGATGGCGGAGCTCCCGCCAGGCGGAAACAAGGCCTCGGAACGTTTCCCGCTCGAACAGGATCGCCTCGTCGACGAACGGATTTCCCTCGATCAGCGGAGCCCATTTGGGAGCGATCACCCAACTCAGCCGGGAATTCGGGAAGCCGTGCTTCAGGGTGGCGACAGCAGGCAAAGCGTGCAGCACGTCACCCATCGCCCCGAGGCGCACGACGAGGATCCTCGGGCCGGAACTAGCTTGCGTGCTGCCGGCTGTGTACATGTCGAATCAGGTTCCGGGTGAGCTTTTCGTCATCGGCTTCCATTCGAACGGCGTCACCGGCCTGGAGGCGAGCAAGCAGGTCGCCGATCGTGCCGCCATCCGGAAGCACCACGTAGTCTACCACCGCGAGCGCGGCAACCAGTTCCGCCCGCGCTGCGGCCGCCAGGACCGGCGCGATTGGAGTGTTCACGACCACGACCAAGGCACCGGCGCCCGCTCGCGCAGCGGCCAGGCGACGGCCGTGTTCGGCGAGCACCGGGTCAAAGCAGCCGGTAACGACGCTAACGGCTACGCCGCTGTCTCGCAGTCGCCGTACGATTGACTCGGCCGCGGCCGGAGTGAGGATCTTTTTTCGTGTGTCCACTTTGCTGTCTGGCGAACTCCTTCGCACTTTCCGCATCCGCCCCCGCCGCACGGGCCAGCGTGTAGGCCGCCCATGCCGCGGGCGTCTTCAAAAACCGGTACCGTTCGTCCCGCTGGTCAAGCAGCGGCATCATTCGGCGGCCGTCGGCGATAGCATACTGCTGCTCGACGTCGGTGACGGCTTCGATGGCTTCGTCCCAGTCGCCCGCGGTGAACAGAACTGCGTGGCAGCCGCCGGCCCTGTCCGCGGCGGCCTCTGCGACCGCCTTTCTCAACCGGCCGACCGCCGAGGCATCCAGACCGATCTGTTCGAGCCGGCGTTTCGTAGCAGCCGAGCCGAGTCCGACCGGCAGCGCCCGCGCCCCAAGCTGCCGAAGCGCCTGAAGTTCAGCCGAACTTCGGTTGAAGTCGCCGACCACCAGGATCAGGAAGCGCCATGCCCACTCGAACATCGTCCGCGATCCCCCCTATTTCAGCAGGTCGAGCGCCTCCAGCGCCACCCGCTCAGCGGAGACGCGGATCATGCAACGGTGATCGATCGGGCACTCGCGCAAGAAGCAGGGGCTGCACTCGACCGGTTCGCGGACCACACGAACGATGGGACCGGACGGGCCGGTCGTTTCGTGGTCGGTCGCGCCGAACACCGCGACCGTGGGCACTCCTAACGCCGAGGCGATGTGCATGGCGCCCGAATCGTTCGTGAGGAACAGTTCGCACGCGGCCGCCAGATCGATGAAGCCGGCGAGCGTCGTGGCGCCGGCCAGGTTGATTGCTCTTCGACCGGCGTAGCGGATGCCTGCCTCGACCTGCTCGCACACGCCGCGCTCGCCGGCTGAACCGAACACGGCTACGTCAGCCCCCTGCTGGGAGGCGACGCGGCCGGCGGCTTCAGCGAACCGCTCCGGCAACCAGCGTTTGGCCGTGCCGTACGCCGCTCCGGGGCTGACACCCACCACCGGTCCGCGAAGGCCCAGTTCTTCAAAACGCCGGCGACCGGACTGGCGCGCGGCGGATACGGCATCGAGCAGGATCGGCTCTGCCGGAGGCAGAGCGTTCAGTATCCCAGCCCGCCTCAGAAGTTCGAGGTAGTAGTAGCGCTCGTGGCGAGGGATCTCTCCCGCCGCGGGCGGAGGCACGGCGTGGGTAAGCAGGATGCGGCGGGCATCCCGGCTGTAGCCGATTCGCGATGGAATGCGAGCGAGCCAGACAATGAGCGCCGCGTCGAAGGAGTTGGGCAGAAGGATGGCGCAATCGAAACTATCGCGCGACAGTTCCCGCGCGGCGTTCCACTTGCTTGACCAGTCCCGGGCGCCAGGGCTGGCGTTATACGGGATCACACGATCGGCGAACGACTCGCGGAAGTAGAGATCGGCCACCCAAGGACGCGCCTGTACGGCAATGTGCGCCTTAGGGAAGCGCTCCCGCAGCGCCCGAAGCGCCGGCAACGACATGACGGCATCGCCCACCCAGTTGGTGGACCGCACGAGGATCCGCTGAAAATCGGAAGTCGCGGCCAAGTCTTCATGGTACAGCCTGGAGCCGAGACCCAGCGGACCGCTACAATAGCAGCAGGCTGCCTCGGAAGCCGAAATGGGACGATTCTACACTCGAGAAGAACTGGTGGACGCACGGGCCGAATGGAAGCGGCAGGGTAAGTCCGTCGTCTTTACAAACGGGTGCTACGACATCCTGCATCCGGGGCACATCCGCCTGCTTGAGAAGGCCCGGGCCCTGGGCGACATCCTGATTCTGGCGATTAACAGCGACTCTAGCGTGCGCCGGCTCAAGGGCGCGTCCCGGCCGTTGAACCCCGAACAGGAGAGGGCGGAACTCGTGCTCGCTCTTCAAGCAGTCGACGCCGTGACCGTGTTCGACGAAGACACTCCCCGAGAGTTGATCGCCGAGGTGTTGCCGGACGTGCTGATCAAGGGCGCCGACTGGGCGCATTTCATTGCAGGTCGAGAAGAAGTCGAAGCGGCCGGCGGCAAAGTCCTTTCGACGCCGCTTGAGCCTGGATATTCTACGACTGGAATAGTAGAACTGCTGCTGACGCGTACCGTTCAGCCCGCATGACTCATCCGGAGATTCGTAACCTCCTGGAAGGATTGGGCCGGCATCCCGCCTTTCAGGAACTGTTGGGCCGGATACAAAAGGAACCGGTCTCGCGCAACCCTCTCTCCGGCCTGAACCCGACAGCAAAAGCGCTCTACACGGTTCTTCTGTGGAAGGCGTTTGAGCGGCCGGTGATCGTCGTCGTCGAAGGCGTCCGGCAAGCGGAGGCCCTTGGCGAGACTGTCGAGACTCTGTTCGACCTGCTTCGTGGCGGACGCTCCGTCCCACCCCCACAAGTCCTGCCGGCGCTGGACGTCCTTCCGCATCAACGGTTGTCCCCGCACTCGGAGATCAGCGAAGAGCGTGCGGTCGGTCTCTGGCGGCTCGCCTCGGGCGTTGCCCCGATCACAATCACCCCGATCACGTCGGCGCTGCTTCGAACCGAGACGGCGGAGTTTTACCGCCAACTCGCGATCACGCTCCGGGCTGGAGAAGAGGTCCCGTTCGACGCGGTTGTAGAGCACCTGCGTTCGGTAGGGTACGAGCACCGGGAGCCGGTCGAGATGGTTGGGGAGTTCTCAGTCCGCGGCGGCATTCTCGACGTGTTCTCGCCTGAGGCGTCCCGGCCGGTGCGCATCGAATTCATCGGAGACCAGGTGGAATCGATGCGGAGATTCGACGTGGAGACACAGCGCTCCGTGGTCAAGACCGAGGAGTGCACGCTGCTGCCGCTATCGGAGACGCCGAAATCGGCCGGTCTTTTCGCCGAGCTCTACGAACGTTTGGGGCGGGAGCACGTGCCGAACATGGACGAGGCGTTCCCCGGTTGGGAGTTCATGGCGGCGCTCGTACGTCCCCGCGAGAACTCGCTTATCGAACTTGCGGCGAACCCCCTGGTGATATGGGACGAGCCGGCTCAGCTCAGGGATGTCGCAAACCGTCTATGGGAACGCATGGAGACGACCGAACCGGTCGGGACGTGTCCTCCGGACCGGATTTTCTTCCGGTGGGACGAACTGGACGAAAGGCTCGGCTCGGCCGCACAGGTCGAGTTTACCGAGCTCGCTCTCGATCCGCGACCCGGCCCGCGCATCGGCACCCGGCCGGCGATGACGTTCCACGGCAACATGCCCGTAGCGGTTGCCGAAACCAGGAATGCGGTCGAGCAGGGCGGCCGCGTGGTCTTCTTCGCCGCATCGGCAGGAGAACTGGAGAGACTTGCCGACGTCTTCCGGGAGTATTCGGTTCCGTTTCAGCTTGGTATTGAGCCTTCCGCCTCCACGCCCCAATACCTGGCTGAGCACGCCTATCTCGCGGGCTCTGCGGCAAGCACGTATCTGGTCAAGGGCCTTCTCCGGCGCGGAGTAGTGTTCCCCGAGCAGCAGGTGACACTGTTTGGCTCGGAAGATCTGTTCGACTCCTCGGAACTGGTCCCGCGGCCGGCGGCGCGCGCGCACCATTTCGCGTTCTCGTTCGACCTCACCGACCTGAAGCCTGGCGATTACATGGTTCACTCGGAGCACGGGGTCGGCCGTTTCCTGGGGCTGCGCGAGCTCTCCCTCGGAGATCAAAAGGGCGATTTCATGCTGCTCGAGTACGCCGGCGAGGCCAAACTGTACGTTCCGCTTCCGCGGCTCGATCTGGTTCAGAAGTATCGCGGGGCGGGCGACGGGGCGCCGCCGCTCGATCGTCTCGGCGGAACGACCTGGAACCGCACGAAAAGCCGGGTGAAGGCGAAGATGCGCGACATGGCTGACGAGCTTCTCAAGCTTTACGCCGAGCGCAAACTAGCGCAGGGTGTGGCCTTCTCCCCCGACAGCAACTGGCAGCGCGAGTTCGAGGATGCGTTCGAGTTCACCGAGACGAAGGATCAGCTCGTGGCCGTCCAGGAGATCAAGCGCGACATGGAGGTGGCGCATCCGATGGACCGACTCCTTTGCGGCGACGTCGGATTCGGCAAGACCGAGGTCGCCATGCGGGCGGTGTTTAAGGTGTTGGGCGACGGCCGGCAAGCAGCCGTTCTCGCGCCGACGACGGTCCTCTGTTTTCAGCACTACGAGACCTTCCGCCGCCGTTTCGGTCCGTTTCCGGTCCGCGTCGAGATGCTAAGCCGTTTTCTGTCGCCCAAAGAGCGGAAGACCGTCCTTGCCGACCTCGCGGACGGAAAGGTTGACATCGTGATCGGCACGCACCGGCTGTTGTCGAAGGACGTACAGTTCCGCGATCTGGGGTTGCTGATCGTGGACGAGGAACAGCGCTTCGGCGTCGGGCACAAGGAGCGCCTCAAACAGATTCGGAAGAACGTCGACGTGCTGACGATGAGCGCCACGCCCATCCCGCGAACGCTGCACATGTCCCTTGTCGGACTGCGCGACATGTCCGTCATCGAGACGCCGCCGAAGGACCGGCTGGCGATCCACACCGTCGTAGCGCATTTCGACTGGGACCTGATCCGTACCGCCGTCGACCAGGAGTTGAGCCGTGGCGGGCAGGTTTACTTCGTTCACAATCGGACCGATAGCATCTGGTCGCGGGCGGCGATGATCCAGGAGCTTACGCCCCACTCCCGGGTCGCCGTGGGCCACGGCCAAATGAGCGAGGGGCAACTCGAGAAGGTCATGCTCGGGTTCATGAAGCACGAGTACGACGTGCTCGTATGTACGACAATTATAGAAAATGGGCTTGATATTCCTCTTGCAAATACGATTATCGTAGATCACGCCGAGCGTTACGGCCTCTCCGAGTTGTATCAGCTCCGGGGCCGCGTAGGCCGTTCGAATCGGAGGGCTTACGCGTATCTGTTGGTACCGCCGGACACTGAACTGTCGGAGACCGCTCGAAAGCGTTTGGCCGCGCTGAAAGAATTCAGCGAACTGGGCGCCGGGTTCAAGATCGCCGCACTCGACCTGGAGTTGCGTGGGGCCGGTAACCTTCTCGGCGGCGAGCAGCACGGCCATATTAACGCCGTCGGATACGACGTGTACGTGAAACTGATGGAGGAGACGGTTCGCGAGTTGAAGGGAGAAGAGGTTCCGGTCGAGGTCCATTCGACATTGAACCTTGGACTCGACGTCCGGATACCCCCCGAGTACATCGCGGAGGAGCACCAGCGGCTCCGCGTCTACAAGAAGATCGCCGATGTCGCCGAGCGCAGCCAGGCGGACGTGATCCTGGCCGAACTCCGGGACCGCTTTGGCCCGCCACCTGAGGCGGTTTCGAACCTGCTCGAGTTCTCACTCCTGAAATCACTCGCCAAACGGCTTGGCATTGAGTCGATCGAGAGGCGCCAGGGCGCCCTCAACGTGAAGTTCCACCGGGAATCCCGCGTGAACCCGGCGCGGCTGATGAACCTAGTGAACCGCACGGCGGGTGGGCAATTCACGCCCGCGGGGATTCTCCGTGTGCCCATCGAAGGCGGTTCCACCCCGCGGAAAGTGTTGGAACAGGTGAAGGACTGCCTCGTGCATCTCTCGCCGTAGCTATTTCATAATAGAGCCATGGTGTCAGTGTTGCGTTTTCTCGGTACATTCCTGCTTGCTTGGGGCGCTCTCGCCGCCGACGTGCGGGTCGTCGAAGTGATCGTGGCGAAAGTAAACAACGAGATCATCACGTCGAGCGAGCTCGAACGCGGGCGCCGCCTGATCGAAGCCCAGTTGCGCCGGAGCGGGACGAGCGGCCAGCAGCTCGAGGAGGCCGTGAGCGAACGCACGAAGGACGTGCTGCGCGACCGCATCGATCAGTTGCTGCTCGTGCAGAAGGGCAAGGATCTGGATGTCAACGTCGACAGCGAGGTGACGAAGGAACTTGCCAACCTCCAACGGCTAAACAAGATTGCCGATCAGGACAAGTTCCAGCAGTGGATCCGCGAACAGAGCGGCATGCCGTTTGAGGACTTCAAGTCGGAAATGCGGAACGACTTTCTGAAGAGGCGCGTAATCGGGCAGGAAGTCGGGTCAAAGATCAGTATTCCCCGGGCTGAAGCCCGCGACTATTACGACAAGCACAAGGAAGAGTTTGTGCGCGAGGAGCGGGTCTTTCTCAGCGAGATCTTGCTTTCGACTCAGGGCAAGAGCGGAAGCGATCCCGCTGTGTTGGAAAAGAAAGCCAAGGACCTCGTTACGCGGGCGCGCAACGGGGAGCGCTTCGGCGAGCTCGCTCGCGACAACTCCGACGCAGACTCGTCGAGCACTCAGGGGCAACTGGGCGCCTTCAAGCGGACGGACCTGAACAAAGATATCGCCCAAGTGGTCTTCAGCAACGATCGGGGCTACGTGACCGACCCGATCAAAGTCGCGAACGGGTTTCTGATCCTCCGCGTGGACGAGCGGCATCAGGCCGGTCAGGCTGCCTTCGAAGAAGTGGAGAACGAGATCATGGAGAAGATCTACATGCCCCGCTTCGATCCCGCCGTCCGGACCTACTTGACCAAGCTTCGCGAGGAGGCGTTTCTGGAGATCCGGGAAGGCTACGTCGACACCGGCGCGGCGCCCGGCAAGGATACGGGATGGAGGGATCCGGCACAGCTCAGGCCGCAAACGGTCACGAGGGAAGAGATCGCGACCAGCATTCGACGGAAACGTCTGCTCTGGCTCATGCCGTTACCTGGCACCAAGACGTCTTCGCGAGAAAGCAGTAGCGTGCAACAGTAGCGCCGGCACTCCCGATGAAATCTCCTTACGTCCGCGATCTTCAACCGAACCAGATCGTTACCGCGACGTTTCTGGTTCACGCAAAAGAGATTCGCCAGAAGAAAACGGGCGATCCGTATCTGTCGCTGTTGCTCGGCGACCGGACCGGCGACGTCGACGGCAAGATGTGGGACAACGTGGGCGAGGTGATGGATACCTTCGACCGCGATGACTTCGTGCGGATCAAGGCCCTGCTCAGCATCTATCAGAACCGGCCACAGCTCACGATCCACAAACTGCAGCGGCTCGATCCGGCCGAGGTTGATCCGGGCGATTTTTTCCCGGTCTCCGCCCGCGACCCGGAGGAGATGTGGACGGAGGTCCGGCAAATCGTCGCCGGCTTCACCAATCCGCATCTCAAGGCGCTGGTGGAGGCGCTGCTCGATGACCCCGAGATTGCCACACTCTACCGCCGCGCCCCGGCGGCGAAGATGATCCACCATGCGTATCTGGGAGGCTTGATCGAGCACGTGCTGTCGCTATGCACACTCTGCCGCTTCATGGCGCAACACTACAGCAACATCGATCTCGACCTTCTGCTCACCGGGGCGCTGCTGCACGACATCGGAAAGCTGTACGAACTGAGCTACGACCGAAGCTTCGGCTATACCACGGAAGGGCAGTTGTTGGGGCACATCGCCATCGGCGTGCGTCTGATCGAGCAAAAACTGGGCCAGTTACCCGACTTCCCGCCGCGGCTTCGGGCGCTGGTGGAGCACATGGTGTTGAGCCACCACGGACAACTGGAGTTCGGCTCGCCGAAAGTGCCTCTCTTCCCCGAGGCGATGCTTCTACACTACCTGGACGATCTGGACTCCAAGATGGAGTGCATGCGTGCCCTCGTCGAGCACGACCGGCAGGTGGAGGGCGACTGGACGAGTTACAGCCACTCGCTGGAACGGACGGTCCTCAAGAAGCTGCGGTATCTGGAGGGACGGCCGGAATTGGATCCTCCGGAGCCAGCGCTGGTACCACCAACGCCAGCGGCCACGAAACCGCTCGCGCGCCCGAACCGACCGGAGCGGGGACCGAGCCTCTTCGGAGAAAAGCTGATAGACGCTCTCGGCAAGGAGCAGTAAATGCGCAGGCCGGCGCCGCCCCGTGAAATCCCGCCTCCTCTCGAACTGGAATGCCTGAAGGAGATCTGGCGGTTGGGCGAGGGCAGCGTCAAGGACGTCCGTGACTCTCTTGCTCCGCGGCGGCATCTCGCCTACACGACCGTGATGACGTTACTCGAACGTCTGGTACGCAAGGGCGCCGCGTCCCGGCGGAAAACCGGCAGGTCGTTCCTGTATGCTCCGATCCTCTCCAGGGAAACCCTGCGCCGGTTGGCCGTCCGGGAACTCGTCGAATCGCTGTTCGAAGGGTCCGAATACGAACTCGCGGCTTATCTCCGGAACGGCGGGTTACTTGAGCCGGATCATTCAGACGGGTTGGAATCCGAACCTATCGTCCCCGGCGAGAAACTCGACACCGCTCTTCTCTGATCACCAGACGATCCCGCGGGAGCGCATGTCATCTTCCAGTTGAGGCAGGGATTGGAACTGGACTGCATCGATTCCATGTTCGCGCGCCGCCTCCACGTTCATTGCGATATCGTCCGTGAAGAAGATCTCCCCGGGGCTGCAACCGGCCTTCGCGACCGCTTCGCGGTAGATCTCCGGCGCCGGCTTCATGGCGCCCACTTCGTAGGACAGCACGCAGTGGTCGAAATGGCGCATGATCGGATACTTGTCGCGGATCATCTCGAAATGGATGACGTTGGTATTGGACAGCAGCAGTAAACGATAACGGTCATGCAGGGACGCGACCATCGCCTCTGGAATCAGGGTCTCCGGAAGGAAAATGCTGCTCCACATCTCGCAGAACCGCTCGTAGCTGACCTGGAGGTCGAGAGCCTCGGTGACCCGGCGAACGAACTCACCCGGGGCGACTTTGCCTTCCTCGAATGGCAGTACAAGGCCCGTCTCACGGAGGCGCCGGCGGATCTCCTCCGGTGGATGCACGCACTCGGCGGCGATGGCCGCGTATCCGCGCTGGAAGTCAAACGGCACGATGACCTGCCCCAGGTCGAAGATGATGGTCCGGGTCACATTTCGAGTGTAACGAATCGGTCGCTGGAGCCCGGCGTGGTAGCATGAGAAGTTGTCAGGCTCCGGGCTTCGTGCAACGGGCCGCTGCAAACCCCGCCAGGTCCGGAAGGAAGCAACGGTAGTGGCCCAGCCCGTGTGCCGCGGATCACCCGGGGCCTGGCATTCTGTCGTCGCCGCCTGAACCGGAAACCGTAGAGCCGATCTCCATGTACCAGGTCATTGCACGAAAATATCGTCCTCAGACCTTCGCGGAGCTGGTGAGCCAGGACCACGTCAAGACTACCCTGGAAAACGCGATCCGGCAGAACCGGATCGCTCACGGTTACATCTTTTCCGGCCAGCGGGGCACCGGCAAAACGACCGTGGCCCGCATTCTCGCGCGCTGCCTGAACTGTGTCGACGGACCCACCGCCACCCCGTGCGGGACGTGCGCAAGCTGCGTTGAGATCGCCAACGGAAACGCCCCGGACGTCATCGAGATCGACGCCGCCTCCAACCGCGGTATCAACGAGATGCGGGAACTGCGGGAGAACGTCCGCTACCGTCCCGCGCGCGACCGGCACAAGGTGTTTATCATCGACGAGGCGCACCAGATCACCAGCGAAGCGTTCAACGCCTTGTTGAAGACGCTCGAGGAGCCGCCGGAGTGGGTGGTGTTTATCCTCTGCACCACCGAGGCACACAAGATCCCGTCAACGATCGCGTCACGCTGCCAGCACTTCAGCTTCCGTTCGGTGGACTTCGAGGACGTCGTCGCCCGCATGGAATACATCTGCCGGGAGGAAGGGATCCAGGCCGACGCAGAGGTGCTCGCCGTGCTCGCCCAGGCCGGAGACGGCAGTGTGCGGGACTCCCTCTCGGCGCTTGACCAGGCGATCGCCTGCTGCGGAACCGAACTCAAGGCGGATGAGGTTCGGGTGCTGCTAGGCGCGTTCTCGCTCGACTCGCTCCACGAGGTCACCGAGGCGCTTGGCCAGTCCGACTCGGCCAAAATGCTGGCGGTGGTCGACGAACTTGAGCGCAACGGACACAACCTGCAGCACTTCTGCCGAGAACTGGCGCGCTACTTTCGAAACCTGGTGGTTGCGAAGATCGCCGGCGCCTCGACGCGGCTGATCGCCGCTTCGCCCGCGGAGCGAGAGCGGCTCGCAGAGATCGCCGCTTCGTTCTCGCAGGAGGATCTCACACGTTACCTTCAGATCGCCCTCGATCTGTATGGCGATCTCCAGCGTTCTCTCCAACCACGGCTTCACATGGAGATCGGACTGCTCCGGATGGTGCAGGCCGGCCGGCTGATAGCAATCGAAGAGGCCCTGTCGATGGTCGGCGAGGGAGGATCCCAGCCTCCACAGCCGCCTCCGTCGGCTCGCCGCTCCGAGCCGCCGCGTGCCGGAGCGGCATCGCGTACAGCCCAACCGCCAACTGCGCCCGCAACAGCGGAGCCTGCCTCTGCAACGACGGGCGACACCGGATGGAAACAGAAGCTGCATGCCGCGTTTGTCGAGCTCGGCATGCCGTTCACCGCCGACGCCATCGAACACTCCGACGTCACTGAGGTAGCCGGAGAGTTGCAGTTTCTGACGCCGAAGGACTTCAGGCTGTCGATGAAAGAGCCGGACCTCCGGCGTGCGTTGACTCACCTGGGCTTCGCTTCGATGCGGCTGAAGGTCACGTTTGGCGAGCCCACGGCCCCCACACCCGTCGCGCCGCAGGTGGCGGCGACCGGTGACGAGAATGAACTGACCCGCCGTGCGCTGGCGCACCCGGAAGTGCAGCGGTTCCGCGAAACGTTCGGCGGGCAGGTTCGCGCGGTGAGAAATCTGAAAGAATAGTCGGTGGCGTGTGGCTCATTTCACGCCGGACGTCTGAGTCCGTCCCGAACCTCGAGCCACGGGCTGCATGCCGACCGAAGGGAGCTTCCATGAAACTGCCCGGGAATTTGCAGGCGATGATGAAGCAGGCACAACAGATGCAGGAGCGCCTGCAAGAAGAGATTGCCCAGGTCCGCGTCGAGGCTTCGGCCGGCGGAGGGATGGTGACCGTTCAGATGAGCGGCCAGAAGAACGTCCTCGGAGTCAAGATCGACCCGGAAGTCGCCGGCGACGTAGAGATGTTGCAGGACATGGTCATGGCCGCCTGTAACGAGGCCGCCAAGAAGGTCGACGAGGCCATCCAGCAGAAGACCAGCGGCCTGCTTGGCGGTCTTGGTCTTCCTCCCGGGATGTTTTAGGAGCACGGAGCAGCCATGCCCGATTTTGCGGAACCGCTGGCACGGCTCATTATCGAGTTCAAGCGCCTTCCCGGTATCGGCCAGAAATCCGCCCAGCGCATCGCTTTTCATGTGCTGCGCGGCAGCCGGGACGACGCAGCACGGCTTGCACAGGCCGTACTGGACGTCAAAGACAAACTGAGTCTCTGCGCCGTGTGCAACAACGTCAGTGACGGCGAGATGTGCCCGTTCTGCCTGGACCCCGGACGTGACGCCTCGGTCATCTGCGTGGTCGAAGAGCCTCATAACATCATGCCCGTGGAGACGACGCGGCAGTACCAGGGGCTCTATCACGTCCTTCACGGGGCCATCTCGCCGCTGCGCGGCGTGGGTCCGGACCAGTTGCGGATCAAGAGCCTGCTGGAGCGACTCGAAGGCAGCCCGGTGAAGGAGATCATCCTCGCTACCAATCCCACGGTCGAGGGTGAGGCGACCGCCGCCTACCTGGCGAGGTTGCTGAAACCACTCGGCCTCAAAGTGACACGAATTGCGATGGGAATCCCGGTGGGAAGCGACCTCGACTTCGCGGACGAGGTGACCATGACAAAATCGCTTGAGAACCGCCGGGAATTGTAGGAATCAGAGCAGGATGTGGAACGGGACCTTCTCTCGCAGGCCACCGGGCGTGACCTCGCCGATGGCCAGTTCGATCAGCCGGTTCGGTTCGCGCGGCACAGCCACCTCCACCTTCAGGTAGTTATCGCTCAGCGCGATTCCCTCTTGTTCCAGCGTCACAACGGACAGCCGTTTCCCCACCATGCGCCGGCGGAATTCGAGGTTCTTGTGCGCGGCCAGTTCTCTCAGAATCCGATTTCGATGCTTGCGAACCGGAATTGGAACCTGACCCAGCATTTCCGCGGCTGGCGTGCCGGGACGCCCGGAGTAAGTGAACACGTGCAAATACGTAAACGGCAGGCTATCGATGAACGAACGGTTCTCTTCGAACTCCTCATCGGTCTCGCCTGGAAAACCGACCATCACGTCCGCGCCAATCGCCGCGTCGGGCATAAGCGCGCGCGCTTTTCGGATGCGCTCCTCGTAGTGCCGGGGCCGGTACTTGCGGCGCATCCGGCGGAGCACACTATCGGAACCCGTCTGCAGCGGCGCATGCACGTGCCCGGCAACACGCGGCGATGACGCCATCAGGCCCAGCAGGTCGTCGGAGAGATCCATCGGTTCAATCGAACTGAGCCGCAGCCGCTCGATGGCGGTCTCTTCCAGAAGGCGCCGTACGAGATCGGCAAGCCTCATCTGGATGCCCGCTTCCCTGCCCCACCGGCCGAGGTTGATACCGCTCAGGACCACTTCGCGGTAGCGGAGGCTGAGCCGCAGTACGCGTTCGACCACTTCATCGGGCTGTGCGCTCCGGCTTCGCCCGCGCACGGACGGGATGATGCAGAAGGAACACCGGTTGCTGCATCCATCCTGGATCTTGAGATTTGGACGGGTGCGGTCGCCGGCAGCGTCCTCGACCGGAGCGGCGAGGAATTCCTGCTGCGCGAAAATGTCTCCGACGAAGATCTGGCCATGGTATGGAGTTGTCGCGCTTTCCTCCTGCAAGATCTCCGGAATCCGGACCTTGTGGGAGTTCCCGACCACCCATGTCACACCGGGCATGGCAGCCAGTTCTTCCGGAGCTCGCTGTGCGTAGCATCCCGTCACGAGGATTCGCGCCGCCGGGTTCTCGCGGCGCACCCGGCGCACAGTCTGCCGAACATCTTCGTCGGCCGACGCGGTCACAGTGCAAGTGTTCAGAATGACAAGATCGGCCTGCCCCCGTTCCCGCACCGTCTCAAGGCCGCTGCGCTCCAGCGCTGTTTCGAGCGCAGCTCCGTCGGCCTGGGTAGCCCGGCAGCCGAAGTTTTGGATGAAGAACGTGCCCACTTACTTATGATTGTACGGAATCCCTCGGCTGAGCGCCGATCCACGAGTCTTACTTTCCGGGGCGCAGACCGAAACGCCGGACCAGGATATACTCCGCGAGATTCTCGCTGGTCAGGAGGCCGAGGAGTCGGTCACCCTGCATGACGAGCGCACACGCCTTCGACTGTCCGAGGAGCGGAAGCGCCTCCGTAAGATCGATGTCGGGTGACACGCGGACGAACTCGCGGTCCATCGCGCCGGCCACGTAGGCCTCCGGCCCCTCCGACGCGAGGGCCTTCAGCAGCGCGGTCCGGCTGAGCATGCCCACAACCTGCTCCCCGTGGACCACCGGAAAGTCCTGCTGGCTCGTGGCAAGAAGGAGATTCGCGGCGTCCCGGATGGTGTCGCCGTGGGACAGCGTCCGGAAGTCAGTGACCATCGCCGATCTCACCGGCGCGCCTTGCATGTACATGCGCCCGGCAGCGACCGCGCCTTCCTGGGCCGCTCCCAGGTAGACGAAGAACGCAACAAACACCAGCATGAAGTTCATCGAGAGCAGTCCGTAAAGGCCCAACGCGACGGCCAGGAACCTCCCCGCCCCGGCAGCGATGCGGGTGGCCTCCTCTTCTGGCCGCCGCAGCGCAAGCAACGATCGCAGGATGCGGCCACCGTCCATCGGGAACGCCGGCAGCAGGTTGAACAGCGCGAGGATCAGATTGCCGCCAGCGATCTTCAACCACAAGTTCGCCGCCCGTGGATCGTCGAGGGCGGCCAGGGACGGCGGCGTTCCCGTGTGAACCAAAACGCCTATGATCAAACCCGCAATGACGAGATTTACCGCCGGTCCCGCTATCGCGATCCAGAGCTCT
Organism: Bryobacterales bacterium; assembly: GCA_016880505.1. Lineage (GTDB taxonomy): Bacteria > Acidobacteriota > Terriglobia > Bryobacterales > Bryobacteraceae > JAEHDI01. The sequence continues at coordinate 16,513 of JAEHDI010000884.1, forward strand.
TCGCGCGGCCTCGGGTTGCGTTCAAGGCGCGCGACACCCCCGATCGGGAACATGACGATCTCCAGGGTCCGGATGCTGTAGCGCCGCGAGACGATCGCGTGGCCCATTTCATGTAGTAGGACCGAGCCGAACAGCGCCAGAACGTACAGCACATACCACCAGCCAGTGTCCCGACCGCCGGCCCCAACGACCACCAGGAAGACGAGGAGCAGCAGGAACGTGAAGTGAAAGCGCACCGGCACCCCGGCGATCCGCACCACCCCAACCGTCCCGGGAATGCGACTGTCCGCTCGGGATGCCTGCCCTTTTTGCGTTTCGGTTTCCACGCGCCTATCTCTCACGGTAGCAGAGCGGGCGGGTGGCTTATGACGTTAACTTCGTATTGTAAAGTACTTGACAAATAGAACTACTTCATGAATACTTCCCTAAAGGAGAACATATTCCCGTGATCAGACGCATCATCGCCATCGCGTTCATCTTCTTCTGCGCAGCCGTCGCCTGGGCGGTGCTCGGAGCGACCATATTCTCGCGGACGTACGATTCCGACTTACGGCTGAAGGGCCGAGTGGTCTCTTCCTGGGGTGCCCCGCACGTGCAGCATCCTCCCCGGGCGTGTTATGACCGGCGCGTGCCGAAGACGGTGGAGACGGTTGAGGACGGCAGAAAAGTCCTGCGCACAACGGAAGAGACTGTTTCGACGGTGCTGCCGCTCGAGGGGAGCCGTATCCGCGTCGGCCTGAATCTCGAGCACCGGCGGAAAGGGCTCCTGTGGTACAGCACGTACAAGGTTGCGTTCGGTGGAACGTACACATTCCGCAACACGAGCGAGGCCGAACAGCAGGTCCGCTTCATTCTGGATTTTCCCGCGGAACAGGCCATTTATGACGACCTGACATTCGCCATCGGCGGCGTTCCCGTCCCATTTGACGGCGGGGAGAAATCGGCTTCTGCCACGGCCCGCGTGCCGCCCGGCAAGGCGGTGCAACTGACCGTGGAGTACCGCTCACAAGGAGTTGAAAGCTGGCGGTACAACTTCGGCGCCGACGTAGCCCAGGTGAAGGACTTCAGCCTCCGGATGACGACCGACTTCAAAGATATTGACTTTCCGGAGAACGCCCTGTCTCCGTCGGAAAAACGGGAAACGCCGGACGGCTGGGACCTCGCCTGGAACTACAAAAACCTGGTCACGGGTTTCAACATCGGAATGATCATGCCCGAAAAGCTTCAGCCGGGTCCGCTGGCGGGAAGGATCAGCTTCTTCGCGCCGGTCTCCCTGTTCTTTTTCTTCTTCCTGATGCTGGTGATCACAACGTTGCGCGGAATCGACCTGCATCCAGTGAACTATTTCTTCCTGGCCGGCGCTTTCTTTTCGTTCCACCTGCTGCTCGCCTACCTGGTGGACCACATCTCGATACACGCCTCCTTTATGATCTGTTCGGCGGTGTCGATCTTCCTGGTTGTGAGCTATCTCCGCCTGGTGATCGGGATGCGATTCGCGGCCGTCGAGGCGGGCCTGGCGCAGTTCATCTACCTGGTGCTGTTTTCCTACGCCTTCTTCTTCAAGGGCTTCACCGGACTGGCGATCACGATCGGATCGATTCTAACTCTGTTCGTTGTGATGCAGCTGCCGCATGCCGCCGCTCAGCTGATGCGGGTAGGAGCTGAGCCGCTCAGCCGGCGAGGGAATACCTACCTGACCGAGCAGCTCGATTGCC
>JAEHDI010000885.1 GCA_016880505.1 Bryobacterales bacterium
GTGCGGGATGTGGAGGAGCGTCTCAAGACGGTGCAATTCCCGCTCGGGTACCACGCACACCTGCTGGGCGAGGCTGCGGAAAGGCAGGCTGCCCAACGGGGCGTGCTGGTCGCTGCCCTGGCGACCGCGGTGGGAAACTTCCTCCTCCTGCACGCGGCCTTCCGGAGCTGGCGCCTGGCGGTGCTGGCCTTCCTGGCGCTGCCGGCGGCCCTCGCGGGCGGCGTGCTCGCGGCTTACGCCGGCGACCGCATCGTGTCGCTCGGCTCGCTCGTCGGATTTCTCACCGTCCTGGGAATCGCGGCGCGCAACGGCATTCTGATGATCCACCACTTTCAGCACCTCGAGCAGTCCGAAGGTGAAGCCTTCGGGCCGCGACTGGTCCTGCGCGGAGCGCGCGAGCGGCTTTCGCCGATCTTGATGACGACCTTGGCGACCGGGTTGGCCTTGGTGCCTCTGGCGATCACCGGAGACATTCCTGGCATGGAGATAGAGCATCCCATGGCTATCGTCATCCTGGGCGGACTGGTCATGTCGAGTTTGCTCAACCTGTTCGTCGTCCCGCCCCTGTACCTGCGTCTAGGGGCGGGTCGTCCAGAGCCCGAGTTGAACCCGAAGCTTTGGGCACTGACACGAATGGGCCGCGCCGGTCCCCTCTAGTCTGCGGTGGCAAGTGTCGGGTGATATGTGAGGTTTGCCATGAAAATCCATCGTCACAAGCTAACGACCAGCGGTCTCCTGGCAATCCTGGCCGGCGCCACGAGCGCTTTGGCACAGGAGCAGAAGATTTCCTGCACGGCTGTTCCCGCGGCGGTGCGGACCGCTTTCGAAAAGGCATTCCCCAAAGCAAAGATCAGGCACTGTTCCAGGGAGGTCGAAAAGGGCAAGACCGTCTACGAGATCGCAAGCGTGGAAGGCGAGACCCGCCGGGATGTGAGTTTCCATGCGGACGGCACGGTGATCGTCGTCGAGGAAACCATCGCGTTCGGCAGCGTCCCGGAACCAGTGCGGCGGGTCGTGAATGACAGGTATCCGGGCGGCGAGATCATGCGGGCCGAGAAGATCATCCGTGACGGCACTGTGCTGTATGAATTTGGTATCAAGCACGGAGGCAAGCACATGGAAATCGTCCTCGATCCCGGTGGCAATGAAGTGAAACCGTGACGCGCCACTTCTCGCAAGCTGCTCAACCTCTTGGAAACGGCATCCAAGCAAAAAGGACCGATAACGCCATGAAGTTAGGACGCAGCAGACTTGGTCACAGACAGGTGGCTTTCGGGTTGCCTCCCCTAACAATACTGGTGGCTTTCACCTGCTTGGGGCTCTCTGGCAGCGCCATCATGGCGCAAAGGAACAATCAGCAGAGCACGGCTCCTGCGAGAACCTTCGAGAACTTCGACCGCAACAATTTCGAACGTTCGACCAATATCGACAACAAGTGGATGCCCCTGAAGCCGGGGACGCAGTACGTCTATGAGGGGTCAACCCAGGAGGACAAGAAGCGCGTTCCGCATCGCGTGGTGATGACCGTCGCGGATCTCACGAAGGTCATCGACGGCGTGCGTACGGTTGTCGTGTGGGAACGGGACTATAAGGCAGGCAAGCTGCTGGAATCGGAGCTCGTCTTCTTCGCGCAGGACAAGGAAGGCAACGTCTGGCATCTGGGCCAGTACGTCGAGACTTACGACGACGTCGAGTTCGTAGGAGGGAAAGTCTGGCTCTCTGGCATGGAAGGTGCGAGAGCGGGGATCATGATGAAGGCAGATCCGCGACCGGGAACGCCCAACTACTCCCAGGGGTACGCACCGCCCCCGTTCAACTGGACCGACCGCGGCAAGGTGGACAAGGTGGGCGAGAAGACCTGCGTTCCCGAAGGCTGCTACGAGAATGTGCTGGTGATCGCAGAGTCCAGCGAGGCAGAGGGACCGGACGCTGAGCAGATCAAGCACTACGCACCCGGCGTGGGCTACATTCGGGTCGGCTGGAGAGGCAAGGGAGAAAAGCTGCGAGAAACCCTTGAGCTGGTCGAGGTTGTGAAGCTTGACCAGGAGGCCCTGGCGAAGGTCCGTGCGGAAGCGTTGGAGTTGGAGAAGCGCGCCTCCGTTTACGGCCGCGCGCCGCCCGCCGAGATCATGCCTGCTACGGAAGGTCCGTAGACGACTTCACGATTTTCGTGGACGACGAAGCCGCCGCCCGCAACTGAGGACATCGCGATGTTGGACAAACAGATGAAGCCGGCAACCCGGCCGGCCAGCCCAGTGGGGAACGGACTGATAGGCGCGCCGAAGCCATGCGGCCCGGCGCTATCCCGTCACGGACTGAACGCAATGCGAACTCTGTGTGGTTCGTTGTTGGAAAGGAAAGGAAACCGCCATGAACAGGAAGGAGAAGATCTGCGCAGGCCTGCTCGCCCCGTGGCGTACCGCACTCACTACGGTCACCGTCCTGTTGGCGGTCGGGCTCGCGCTCCCCGGTGGCACGAGCGCGGGCGAGATCAAAGAACCGCCGCGCTTCAAACATGCCAAGGATTATTCGTCGCTGAAGGATTGGCATCTGAAGGGCGAGAATATCGTCCCGCATGGGGTCAACCCGCTCTATTACCCGATCGTGCCAGGCCACAAGCACATTCGTGAGCGGCCCGATCACCCGGACGGCAAATTTCGCCAGGAGGTCGTGGTCCTGGATACCACGGAAGACTTCGACCTTCCCGGCATTGGCAAATTCAAGACCGCGGTTGTGCAGGAAGAGGAATACCTCGATGGTACCCTGACACAACGCGCGCTCAACTGGTTCGCAATCGATAAGACCACCAACAGCGTCTATGCCTTCGGCGAGGTGAGCTGGGAGATCGACGAGGACGGCAAACCGCATTTCGCCGGAACATGGCGGGCCGGCGAGCCCGACGGCGACGGCGTCGCCGAACCGGGTCTGGTGATGCCCGGCACTTTCACGGTTGGCGGCCGCTATCTGTTCGACGGCAGCCAGAGCATGGCCCTTGGCGGCAGCGAGAACATGGCGTCCGGCATCGAGATCACGGTTCCGGCGGGGACGTTCAAGAACTGCGTCCGCGTGCGCGAGCAGAGTCTGCGAAACCTGAAA
>JAEHDI010000886.1 GCA_016880505.1 Bryobacterales bacterium
GCGAACTACACGTGGTCCAAGAACCTGAGCGACGCCCCGGACTTCCGCTCTCCGATGTTCGAATCGACCGTGCCCCAGGACAACAGGAACCTCCGCGCCGAGAAGGGGCCCGCCTGCGACATCCGCCATCGCTTCGCGCTCAGCGCCGTCTACGACCTGCCGTGGGCCTCGCGCTGGCGCTGGAGCCGCGCGGTGACTCGCGGGTGGCGACTGTCCACCGTCTACCAGGCGCAGAGCGGCTTCCCGTTCACGATTTCCGTGTTCGGCGATACCGCCAATGCGGGGACTATTCTGGGAGAAAATCCGATCCGCGCCAACTACACCGGCGCGCCGGTATTCGGTCCGGGCACGCGAACCGCCGAGCGCTGGTTTAACGCGGAGGCCTTCGCGACGCCCGCCGCCTATACGTTCGGCAATGTCGGACGCAACACGGTCTATGGCCCCGGCATGCACACACTCGACGCTGCGATCGTCCGCGAATTTTCCCTTTCAGAGACAGCGCGTTTTCAGCTTCGCGGCGAGCTTTTCAACGCGCTGAACCATACGAATCTGGGCACTCCCAACCGTTTTGTGAATACGCCGCAATTCGGCAGCATCACCGAAGCGGCAACGCCGAATCGCGAGGTTCAGATCAGTCTGCGCCTCTCCTTTTGAGTCTTTGTGAACCAGCCGGGCCGGCACTCACGTGTTCTTTGATTGGCGCGCGCGCCCGGGGCCGGCTCCTGCCAGCAGCCGTTCCAAATTACGGAAGAGGATCTTCTCGCGCTCCTGCGGAGTGAGGAACGCATTCTTCACGCGCATGATGACGCCCGAGGGCTCGTTAATGGTGAAATCCGAACCGTAAAGAACGCGGTCGGCGCCGATCTCCTGCACAGCCTTCTCGACGATCCCAACACGTTCGTGCCCGGATCCGGAGAGTTCGAGATGCGTGTTCTTGTGCTTCGCGACGATCGTAATGCGCGCGGAGATATCGTTGAGATTCGCGCCGGGGTGAGGGAAGACGATCGTCGTATCCGGGAATTTGTCGGCCAGGTACTGCATTTCACTGGTGTTCGCATGGATTTGAATCACCAGGTTCAACCGGGTGACGAGGTTCATCACCTCGGTCCACTCCGGCGTTTCGTACTTGTAGCCGGTCATGTAGTTGCAGCACTCGCCGACCCAGACAAATCCGAACTGCTTTGCGCAAGTTTCGATCTCGTGCAGCGCCTCGTCAATTCGAAAAGGAGTGATGACGCAACTTCCCCGGAAGCGGCCCTTGTATTGTTCTACGTACTTGACCACCTCGCGGTTGCCGTTGCGGTAGTCGTCGGGAGTCTTCGCTTTGTTGCTCCAGGAAGAAGAGATCACGCCCCGGCGGACTCCGCAGCGATCCAGGTAGGCCACGAATTCCGGCATGTTCTTTGTGACCTTGTACCACTGGAAATTCTCTCCGTTATCGCTGGGAATGTGGAGATGCGCGTCGAAGATGCCTCTCCGTGTCTCGGCTTTTGCCTCGGAAGTGAGCGGCTCTCCGATGACAAAATTGGCAAGACTCACCAAACCGGCGTGAAACATCTGACGGCGATGAACGTAGGACATGACAGTCACCTCCTGAGCAGAGATTGCAACGTATACCAGACTACACGCTATGATTCGCCGTTGTTTTTGCCCCCTCCCCCCGCCAGCCCCAGCTCCCGAATCGCCTCGCTCACGCCCCCCTCGAAGTACTTGCGTGACAGCAGTACGCCGTACGCACCCGCCTGGAACGCCGCCATCACCGCCGCTTTCGTCCTCTGCGGCATGCTCTTGCCGTGGTTCGACCCGTGGAAATATCAATGTCGAACCCCGGCCAGATCCCCCCGATCTCCCGCCAGGCTCGCTTAACCAAGATCAATTAACCACCATGCCAAACTATCGCGCACTTACGTTGACACAGAAAGGGATTTAACCTATACTAGTTAACGACTGAGCACTCCTGGTGAAGTCGGGCGTGATCGACCCGACGAAGGTGACCCGCACCGCGTTGCAGAACGCGGCTTCGATCGCCTCGCTGATGCTGACGACCGAAGCGATGGTCTGCGAGATTCCGGAGAAGAAGGAGCCCATGCCCGGCGGCCACGGCCCCGACATGGACTACTAAAGGTCAAGGTGGGGTTGACCGGCAGGGGACGAGATGCCATTTGACAGATTCGTGCCGCACGACTTCTCGCTTGTTTCGGTGCAGAGAAACGCCCCGGCGCTGTCGGGAGTATACGGGCTATCGAATGCCCGGGAGTGGATTCTCGTTGGAGAGGCCGACAATATCAAAGCGGCATTGCTCAGGCACTTGCAGGAGACGCGCACACCTCTACTGGAGCGGGAACCCACCGGCTTCATTTTTGAACTCTGCGTCTCCTACAACCGGGTTGCCCGTCAAAAGCGGCTGATACAGGAATATCGGCCCGTCTTGAGGTCCTATCCTGTGTTGAAATTCGGGTAGGCTGCCGCCCTGGATCACACGACGTGGGATGTCACATCGAGCGAGTGAGCACGCGCCTGCGGAAGAATGTCAGGGCTGCCAGGCGCGTTTCCATTCGCGCCACCACTCAGCGTTCTCGAGGTTGAGCGTGTTCCAGCAAAGATCGAGCATCCGCCGGTCTTTGGCAAGCACGCCCTCTCGCGTCACCTCGGCCGGCAGCGCAACGAAAGTTGCGAAACGATCGAAGACGAGACCGCGGTCGGCCTCGGCCGCGCGTGTCAGCAGGTGCCAGAGGGTAAGCCCGTCGCGAGGACGCGCCTCGGCGAGCACTTGTTTCAGGTCGCCGCCGTTCCCGCTCGCATCGAATGCCGCAAGCGCGCGGCGCAATTCTTCGCTTGCCTCTTCGAAATATGGAGTTCCGGGGCCGCCCCGCCGTGTGGTCCTGCATGCGGCGCCGGCAGGGATGAACGAATCGCGGCCGTCAAACTGAAACGCGACCCATCCGGTCTTAACCCGAATCAGCCCGTCCCCGCCGTCATCGACGGACAGCGTGTACTCGCAGCCGAGGTCGATCGTGCGCGCCGATGGAGTATCGACGACAAATCTGCGGGGCGGAGCC
>JAEHDI010000887.1 GCA_016880505.1 Bryobacterales bacterium
CACGCTGGGCGACATCGGGACGTTTTCATTCAACGGGAACAAAATCATCACCACAACCGGCGGCGGAATGCTCGTGTCGCCGAGGCGGGAGTGGGTGGAGAAAGCCCGGTTCTGGGCGACCCAGGCGCGCGACCCGGGCATCGCCTACGAGCACTCCGAGGCCGGTTACAACTACCGCATGAGCAACGTGCTGGCCGGCATCGGGCGTGGGCAGCTCAAGGTGCTGAGCGAACGGGTGCGGCAGCGGCGGGCGATCGCGTTCCGCTACCGGGAAGGTTTCGCGGATTTGCCCGGCATCTCGCTCATGCCGCAGGCGCCGTATGGGCTGCACACGAACTGGCTGAGCTGCTTCCTGATCGACGAGGCAGAGTTCGGCTGCACAAGGGACGAGTTGATCGGCAGGCTCGACGCGGCGAACGTGGAGTCTCGGCCGGTATGGAAGCCGATGCATCTACAGCCGCTGAATCAGTCGGCGAAGCGTTACGGCGGCGACGTCGCCGAGGACCTTTTCCGGAGAGGGATCTGCCTCCCGAGTTCGAGCAGCCTGACGCTCGAGCACCAGATGCACGTGATCGACGTGGTGAGAGAGGCGGCGGGAGCCGGTGAAATGAGTGAAGCCAGAGAAGTGATTCTGGCGGTTGGTAGCTAAAACACGAGGAAGTCTTGGGCAAGAGTAGAGCACTTTGTTGAGTTAGCAGATGGCAGGCCACAGAAGGCGATGGCCTGCCCCACCCGCCAAGGATACGCGACATGGTACGAAGCAGAACTATTTTCGAAAGCCCAGGCAGACTGCATCCAGTCCTGATGTGGGCAACCCAGATCGGGATCTTCGTATGTTCGGGGCTGGCTGCGTTCCTGCTTCGGTTCGACCTCAGCATCCCCGCCGGCCATCTGCATCACCTCGCGTTTGCGCTTGCGATCTGGATAGCCGTCAAGAGCCTTGTGTTCCGGCTCGGCAGTCTGGACCGGGGGTGGTGGCGGTACGTGTCGGTCGCGGACGTGGCGCGGATCGGCCTTGTGAACCTGTCGGCCTCGGCACTTAGCGCGGTTCTAATCCTCATGATCGGGCCGCCGGGATTTCCACGGTCGATTTATCTGCTCGACCTGATCCTCTGCGTGCTCGCCTCCGCGGGCGTGCGCGTGATGGTGCGCGTGATCGCCGAGGCAGCAGCCCAGAACCGGCACGACCGTGGGGCGAAGCGAACGCTGATCTACGGCGCCGGAGAGGCGGGCATCACGCTGTTGAGGGAGATCCGAAGCAATCCCCGGCTGCCCTACCGGGTGTGCGGATTCGTGGACGATCACCCCGAGAAAGCCGGCGTCCGCATCCAGGGGAGACCGGTGCTCGGTTCGGGCGCGGACCTGGCCTCCCTAGCCCGGGTGCACAACGTCGAAGAGGTCCTGATCGCCGTGCCTTCGGCGACCGGCGAGCAGATGATCAGGATCCTCGAACAGTGCCGCGCGGCGAATGTGCGGTGCAGGACGGTGCCGGGACTGGGCGAGGTGGTGGAAGGGAAGGGACTGGCGGGGCAGATCCGGGACGTGGCCATGGAGGACCTGCTCGGCCGGGGCCCCGTGCGCCTTGAAGAGAAGCAGATTCGCGGGAAACTCGAAGGCAAAGTGGTGATTGTGACGGGCGCCGCGGGGTCGATCGGGAGCGAGCTGTGCAGGCAGATCGCGCGATTCCGGCCGGCGGCCATCGTCGGATTCGACGCCGGCGAGACGCCGCTGTTTCACCTTGAGCTAGAGATGCGGCAGTTGTTCCCGAACGTGACGTTCCATGCGGAGATCGGGAGCGTCCAGAACACGCGCAGGCTGGAGGAAGTCCTTCGGCTGCACGAACCAACCATCCTTTACCATGCGGCCGCATACAAGCATGTGCCGATGATGGAGGCGCACATGTTCGAAGCCGTCGAGAACAACGTCTTCGGCACGTACAACGCGGCACGACTGGCGGCGGAGTGCGGGCTGACGGACTTCGTGATGATCTCAACGGACAAGGCCGTGCGCCCCACGAGCGTCATGGGCGCCACGAAGCGGGTCGCCGAACTCGTGGTTAATTCCCTTCAGAACGGCGGAACGAAGTTCGCATCCGTGCGGTTCGGAAACGTGCTCGGGAGCAACGGGAGCGTCATCCCGCTCTTCAAGAAGCAGATCGCCGACGGCGGGCCGGTGACGGTGACGCACCCGGACATGCAGCGCTACTTCATGACGATACCGGAGGCGGCCCAACTTGTGCTCCAGGCGTCCACCATGGGGCGGGGCGGCGAGATCTTCGTGCTGAACATGGGCAAGCCGGTGAGAATCGTAGATCTTGCCCGCAACCTGATCCTTCTGTCCGGCCTGAGACCGAACGAGGACGTCAAGATCGAGTTCACAGGAGTGCGTCCAGGGGAGAAGCTCTTCGAGGAATTGCACACATGTGACGAATCGACCGCGCCGACGCGGCACGAAAAGATCAGTATCTACTCCGGCGCCTGCGTGTCCATCGAAGATATGTACCCGCGCCTTGGTCTGCTGAAACAGATCTGCGCGGAACGAGAAGTCGACTCACTCCTTCTCTGGCTGAAGGACTTGATTCCGGAGTACAACCCGAGCGGCCACGTGTTGCGCCGCGCTCTCTCGGGTTCAGTCCGCACCAGACAAGAAGTTGGGGTGCGTTCAGACATGGCGCTTCACACCGTGGCCGGCCTCTTACATCCGGGAGGCAACGGATCAGGCAAACTCGGCGCAGCGACGGGCGTGCATTTGTTGGCAGTTCCCCCCTGCCCAATCTGAACGCCGGAAGGGAAAGTAACTTGGGTTACCTAGTGCTGCTAGGTCTGGTCCCCATGTAACAATGCGGCTGCTGCACTCACGTCGAGAAGCCGTTCCGGATCATCACGGATTAAATCCACATTTTTTGTTTGCCTTGCGGGTACTGACATGATCCTTTCCTTCTAGACCGTATTAACCAAAAGCCAACTACTCGAAGGTTAAATCATTTAGCTG
>JAEHDI010000888.1 GCA_016880505.1 Bryobacterales bacterium
CTTCATGACCTTAGGAATCGGCTGGCTGAGTCCGGACATCCGCGCTCAGAGTGGCCGGAACTCGGATGGGGACCCGAGGCGAGGGTGCGGGCGGCGATTGCGCCGGAAGTTGACTTCCTGATGTCGGCCATCGTTGGGGTGGCCGGACTGGAGGCAACGCACGAAGCAGTCCGCAGGGGGAAGAAAGTCGGACTCGCGAACAAGGAAGTCCTCGTAGCGAGCGGAAAACTCGTGATGGACGCTGCTCGGGACGCGCGGAGCGAGTTGATCCCGGTGGACAGTGAGCACAACGGCGCTCACCAGTGCTTGCGGGCGGGAAAGCGAAGTGAAGTACTGCGGCTCATCCTTACTGCCTCAGGAGGGCCGTTCCGGGATACGCCGCGCGAGCAACTCGCTTCGGTCACTCCCGTTGAGGCCCTCAACCACCCCACCTGGAAGATGGGCCCACGCATCACTCTGGACTCTGCTACATTGATGAATAAGGGCTTTGAAGTCATCGAGGCGTGCTGGCTCTTCGGCCTGTCGCCGTCAGAGATCGACGTGGTGATCCATCCGCAGTCCACTGTTCATGCGATGGTGGAGTACGTCGATGGAAGCATCATTGCCCAGGTATCCGCGACGGACATGCGCATGCCGATCCAGTACGCCTTGACATACCCCGGCCGCGGTCCGGCGCCGGTTCCGCGGCTTGACTGGACGGTGGCCCGGCAGTGGGAGTTCAGCCCTCCTGACTTCGAGAAGTTCCCGCTTTTGAAGCTTGCCTACCAGGCCCAGGCGGCGGGTGGGTCGGCGACCTGCACGCTGAATGCGGCCGATGAGATCGCCGTCGAGGCGTTCCTGAACGGGAAAACGACGTTTCCGGCAATTGCGGAGGTCGTAGAAGAGACGCTGTCGCGTGTGGCAGGCCGGGAACCTCGTTCAGTGGCCGAAGTACTCGAGATCGATAGAGAGTCACGTTTGGTTGCGCGCAGTATCATTGAAGAAAGAGAGAGGGGTGCCGCAGCAGGCGTTCGTCGCCCGGTGGCAACAATCTAGCTTATATGGCAGTAGTTCAGAATATCTGGTGGCTGCTGGTCCTGATCGGAGTGATGATCCTGGTCCACGAACTGGGCCACTACTGGGCAGCGCGTTTCTTTGACGTCCGTGTGGAGACGTTCAGTTTCGGTTTCGGCCCGAGGATCTTCGGATTTCGTAAGGGCGAGACCGACTTCCGATTTTCCGCCATCCTCTTCGGCGGATACGTAAAAATGGCGGGCGAACAGCCCGGAGACGAGAGTGTTGCCGACCCGCGCGGTTTCTTGGCAAAGCCCAGGTGGCAACGGCTGGCTATCGCGTTCGCCGGTCCGCTGATGAACATCGTTCTGGCGATCGCGCTGTTGACGGGTCTGTTCATGTTCAAGTACCCGAAGCCCGTCGAGTCCGATCTGAGCGCTACCATTGGGCACGTCCTGCCGGACTCCGCCGCCGCGAAGGCTGGGATCAGGGATGGTGACCGGATCGTCAAGATCGGTGATCTCGAGAATCCGACGTGGCAGGACATCTTAGTGGCTGAGGCGTCGAACGCCAAGAGGCCCATCCAGGTCGTCATCGAGCGTGACGGACGCCGCATCGACTGTACAGTGACCCCGGTCCTGCTGGAGAAGCTTGGCATCGGGTTCGCCGGTTGGGCTGAGCAGGCCGAAATTCAGGTGGGTGAAGTTTCCCCCGGTATGCCGGCGGAGAAGGCCGGCCTTCGCCGTGGCGATCTGCTCCTCAGCGCGAACGGCGAGCCGATCCGCTCCCAGTTCAAACTGCGCGAAGTCGTAGGGGCCTGTGGTGGCAAGCCCGTCGAAATCGAATTCATCCGGGACGGACTCCGTCAGCGGGTGACTGTCCAGCCGGAGAAAGCGAGTATCGACGGCCCGGAACGATGGATGATCGGCGTCGGCCCCGAACAACGGGTCGTCTTCAGCCGGCTTCCGTTCGTCGAGGCGCTGGCGGAATCCGTCCACCACAACACCAGGGGCGCGACACTGATCTACCAAGTCCTTCGGGGCATCGTCGAGCGCCGCCTGTCGGCCAAGACCCTGGACGGACCTATCCGGATCGCGCAACTTTCCGGTGATGCCGCACGCCAAGGAGCCTATTCCTTCATTATGTTGATGGCGGCGGTCAGTCTGAATCTCGCCATCCTCAACCTCCTGCCCATCCCGGTTCTAGACGGTGGCGTGATCCTGATGCTGTTGGTCGAAATGGTGATGCGGCGGGACCTTAGTCTGCCCATCAAGGAAGCGGTTTTCAAGCTCGGTTTCGTCTTCCTGTTGGGGATAATGGTCTTCGTGATTTACAACGACATCGTCAAGGTGTTGCCGCCGGGCTGACGCACGTTCACAGCCGTTCAGCGAATGGGTGAGTACGCAGTCGCTCTGTAGAGCGCCAACTGGATCACGTTGGCGATCTGCCCGTGCTTGTCGATGGATTCCTTCCTGACCTTGATCCACTCTTCATCGGCGCCGAAAGCGTTCCACGCTTTCTCACGGGCGGCGAGGTCGTCGAACGGAATCAGGTAGGTCAGATTGGGCATGTTGGGCCCGATCACCGTGGAGCTGTACAGTAGGGGGCGAACTCCAACCCGATGGAAGATCTTGATTTCGGGTCCCTCAAACCGCTCGTGGAGCGCCTGAAGCTGCCGCCACGTCGGGGAATGGTACACGCGAAGCTCGAAGATTCGCGGTGTGCTGGGCGGTGGATCGAGGGGCGCGATTTCCGGTGAATAACCGGTGGCCTCCAACAGCACGTTGTTCTGGAGTTCGAACGGCGGTTCTGGACCCGCCTGCCAGGCTTCGAAGGCCTTCCTCAGTTCCTCATCCCGGTTGAGTTTCGCCCGGACGTCCCACATTTCAGCCAGCGACCGAAAACCGAAAATGACGGCCACCTGCGGCATGTGCGCCGCAACGAGTGCTTCCAGCACGATCTTTGGACCGTTGTGCAACTTTTCGAACGCGGGCAAAGCCCACTGGCTGAGATAATCGTGCAAGCGCCCCAATTGCGTTCCGTGCTTCAAATGATATGTCTCGAGGAGATAGAAACGTGTCTTCCGTTCGCCGGTAGCCTGCGCCGCCAAGCCGGGTGTGAGCATCGCCATTCCTCCCATCGCTTCCAGAAAAAACCTTCGGTTCATCATCGCCTTGATTGCCTGGTACTCCATCCCTAAGATATAAAGCGAACTGCCCTCATGCGTCTAGCGATCATCCTTGCCACGGTTCTGACTTCAGTCGCAGCCGATACGACCTTGGACCATCGGGCGCCTGCCGGGACACGCACGGCAATGCGGCGCCCGGGGGCACAGACCATTCTCCCCGGCGGCAAGATCATCGAACCGCTCGGGCTTCAGTACCACACCGGCCCGGGGCCTTTCGGGCTGGCGGTCAGCCCGAAAGGAAGCATCGTTGTCTCCGCTGACGGAGGACCTCAACGATATTCGATCACAGTTCTGGAGAAACGGAAAGAGCGCTGGCGTGTCCGGCAGCACGAAACCGAACGTAGCACGGAACACCAGAATGAGGAAGACTGGCGCAGCGTCTTCATGGGGCTCGCCTTTCAGACCGAGCGGGAGCTGTTCGCGTCGGAAGGCAATTCTGGCCGGGTGCGGCTTCTCGATCCCCTAAAGGGTAAGGCCCGGTGGGTGATCGACCTCAATCAAGGCGAATACAGCGACAGCTACACAGGCGATCTCGCTTACGACGAAGGCCGCCACCTGCTTTACGTGGTCGATCAGGCGAACTTCCGCATTGTCATCGTGGACACGCGCCGGCGGCAAGTCATCTCTTCCGTACGTGTCGGCCGTCTGCCGTTCGCGATTGCCCTCGCTCTCGACGGGAAGCGAGCCTACGTGACCAACTTGGGGATGTTCCAATATCAGCCCGTTCCCGGAGCCGACCCAAAGCGCGCGCGTGAAACCGGCCTTCCGTTCCCGGCCTTCGGTTTCCCGTCTCCAGAAGCATTGCACGGC
>JAEHDI010000889.1 GCA_016880505.1 Bryobacterales bacterium
ACCACCAGCGCCTTTACGGGCGGGTCGTCCAGGGCCGTGAGTGCCCTTCCCAGTTCCGTCATGTTGACCAGCCGCGCTTCCCGTCCGAGCGGCGATTTCCATTGCAGGTCCGCCCGCTCCAGGCTCTTCCGGTCGAATTGAAATGCTTGTGACGTGGAAAGGAGCAGCCCACCGCCCGGTTCGCGCCAGGATCCCGTGAGCGCCGGAAGCAAGGAGATTGCCCGCACCGCCGCCCCGCCGCGCTCGCTGCGCTGCACGCCGTAGTTCAGCCGGATCGCCGCAGGCCGTGTCGTGGCGTACTCCCGGGCCAGTGCGACGATTTCCTGCCTCGCGATTCCGGTGAGCGCCTCCACCCGCTCCGGCGGGTATTCCGCGACGCGGCGCCGGAGTGCCTCAAAGCCGTTCGCGTAGCGCTCGACGTAGTCCGCATCGTGCAGGTTCTCGTTCAGGATCACGTGCATCAGGCCGAGTGCGAGCCCCGTGTCGCTGCCGGGATGCGGTGCAAAATGCCTGTCCGCTAGCGATGCAGTCCGGTTCTTTACTGGATCGATCACATAGAATCGGGCGCCGTTCCGCCGCGCATCCAGGATGAAAGGCCACAGATGGACGTTCGTCCCAAGGATGTTCGCGCCCCAGGCGATGATCAGCTTTGCCTGACGGAACCGCTCGGGCTCAGCGCCGTACCGGAAACCGATCGTCTCCGTCAGAGCTGCGCCGCCCGTCGACGAGCAGATTGTTCGGTCCAGCCGCGACGCGCCGAGCCTGTGGAAGAACCGGCGATCCATCCCCGAGCCATTCAGCAGGCCCATCGTTCCCGCATAGCTGTAGGGCAGGATCGCCTCGGGACCGTGCTTCGTGGAGATCTCCCGGAGCCGCGTCGTGATTTCGCCGAGCGCCTCCTCCCACGAGATGCGCGTGAACCTTCCTTCGCCCTTCGCTCCCGTACGCTTCTGCGGAAAAAGGATCCTGTCAGTCGAATACTCCCGCTCGAGATACCGCGTCACCTTCGCGCAGAGGAATCCCTGCGTGATCGGATGCTTCGGGTTGCCGCGCAGCTTGACCGCCCTCTTCCCTTCCACCGTCACCAGAATGGAGCAGGTATCAGGGCAGTCGAGCGCGCATACTGAGTGGCGGACCATGGATAAGACGAATTATCGCATTGTCTTCGGTTGGTACACTTGGCAGGTAATGCGTACCATCCTCCTGCCTGCCTCGTGCCTGTTGGGACTTTCCGCGTTCGGCGGTGATCGGCCCGCCGCCTTCCCGAATATTCCGGATTCATACCTGGAGGAAGCGGCCGAGATCCCCGATTTCTGGGTGAGCACCGTCGACGGCGTCAACCGCTTCCTGGCAAAGAACGTCCGGTCCGGGTCCGTCCAGTCCATTGGGATCACGGCAGGCGGGCGCACCATTCGCGCCGTCGTCTACGGTACGCCCCGCGCGGGCAATGGCACATCGACGTTCTCCGGTGCACTCGGCTTCCGCGACGTCCGCGCCTTCATCGGGCCTGACCACGGGCGCAAGGTTTATCTTGGCCTCGCTTCGGTGCACGGAGGCGAGTTCGAGGGAATCGCCGGGATGGTGAACCTGATCTCCGTGCTCGAGACCGGCAAAGACCTGCGGGGCAGGGAATGGCCCGAGATCACCGCCGCTGCGAAAGCGCTCGACCGCATCATCCTGGTGCCTGTCACGAACGTAGACGGGCGCTCCCGCGTACCCCTCCGCATGGAGAAGTTCCGCGGCAGCGATGAGACGGTCCACGAATACTTCAACACCGGCGGACTGGCGGGCGGCAAGATGATCGGCTGGCCGCAGTGCAAGGAGTTCATCCCTCTCGATTTCTCGCGAGTGGAGTTTCCGGGCGGCTATCCCAACGACGCCGGCGTCAATTTCCAGCACGACGACTTCTTCGGCCGCCGCCAGCCAGAGACCCAGGCCCTGTTTGAACTAACCGCCCGCGAGCGCCCCGACCTCATCATGAACATGCACACCGGCGCCGTGTTCCCGATCATGCTACGCCCGTTTGTCGAACCCGACCTCGTGCCCGTATTCGAGCAGCTATTCCGCCGCGTGCAAGGACGGTTGGCGACCGACAAGTATCAGGCCACCGAGGACCCGGCGAAAGAAGGCAACCCCGAT
>JAEHDI010000890.1 GCA_016880505.1 Bryobacterales bacterium
AGGAAATGATCGACGATGTCCGATACCTGCGGGACCACGGCAGCGGCCCGTACGGGCGTCGCAGCAGCCGGACGCTCGCCTTCGAGCCGGATGCCGCGCGCCGCCAGGTACTGTTCGACCGCCGCCGCGATGGCCTGCCTGTCCATACTCACCGGCTGCATCTCCGCGACCTTCGGGGGGAGTGCCAGCGCCTCGTCCGGCTCGCGGACGGAATAGGCAAGGCGCTTGACGTTGATCAGGTGCTGCGGGCCGACGTTATCGCTCGTGATGTTGCCCGCGGCAGCGCCGCAGCCCAGCGTCATCGACGGGAAAACGTTTGTCGTCAGGCCCACGGAGCCCTGCGGCGCGGATGTGTTCACCAGCACCCGCATCGCCGGCATCCGCTGCGCGAATTCCCGGATGCGAGACTCGTCCTTCGCGTAAATGACGCAGGTGTGGCCCAGCCCGCCGAACCGCAGCACCGCCTCGCAGGTGTCGAGCGCGGCCGCGTGATCCTTTACGAAGTACAACGCCAGTACAGGTGAGAGCTTCTCCACCGAAAGCGGATGCTGCTTGCCAACGCCCTGAAGCTCCGCCACGATGATCGAGGTGTCGGCCGGTACCGTGAATCCTGCCATTTCCGCGATCTTCGTCGGGGACTGCCCGACAAACTTCGGGCTGATGGTCCAGTTCGGCGTAATCAGCAGCTTGCCGAGTGTCTCCTTTTGCTCCTCGGTGCAGAAGTAGGCCTTGCGCGCCTTGAGCTCGGAGACGATCCGGTCACGGAGCGACTCCTCCGCTACGAGCGCCTGCTCGCTCGAGCAAACCGTGCCGTAGTCGAACGACTTACCGGCGACGATTCGCGCGATCGCGTCTGGAATGTCCGCACTCCGGTCCACCAGCACGGCCACATTGCCCGGCCCGACGCCGAAAGCCGGTTTCCCGCTCGAATACGCCGCGCGCACCATACCGGAGCCGCCGGTGGCGAGGATCACCGCCGTCCGCTCGTGTTTCATCAGCGCCTGCGTCGCTTCGAGCGTCGGCTTACCGAGGCACTGGACGATGTCTTCCGGCGCGCCGGCCTCAACCGCGGCCCGGTACAGAACATCCGCCGTCTCGCATGTCGAGCGCAGCGCGCGGGGATGCGGGCTGATGACGATCCCGTTGCCCGCCTTCAGCGAGATGAGGATTTTGAAAATCGCGGTCGAGGTCGGGTTCGTGGTGGGAACGATCGCCGCCACCACTCCCACCGGCACTCCGTACTCGACGACCTTCTGCTCCGGGATCTCCCGCAACAGGCCCACCGTCTTCACTTTCCGCATCGCCTTCGGCAGGAACTCCGCGCACAGAAGGTTCTTGGCGATCTTGTCGTCAACATTGCCGTAACCGGTTTCTTCGACGGCCAGCTCGGCGAGGCGGCGGGCGTGAGCGCGGCCCGCTGCCGCCGCGCGTTCT
Organism: Bryobacterales bacterium; assembly: GCA_016880505.1. Taxonomy (GTDB): domain Bacteria; phylum Acidobacteriota; class Terriglobia; order Bryobacterales; family Bryobacteraceae; genus JAEHDI01. Next base: position 1,435 of record JAEHDI010000890.1, read on the forward strand.
ACGACGGCGTCAATCTGTTCCTGGGTGAAGTTCCGATACTTCAGCCACGCGGCATAGGCTTTTTCGACCTTGCTGCGGACTTCCTCGACGGCGGCGGGGTCTTGTTCGTGAGGCATGGCAGGAAACCGGCGCTCCTTCGGAAAGCCTGGGGTTCAGCCCGGCGGCTAGCCGTGGGATTTTTTGCCTTTTTCCGACCCTGGGAGAACCTTTTCGACTTCCTCGTGCGGGTTCGGGATCACGTGGACGGAGACGAGCTCGCCCACGCGGCGGGCTGCGGCCGCTCCCGCGTCGGTGGCCGCCTTCACGGCGCCGACGTCGCCGCGCACAGTCACCGTCACGTATCCTGCCCCGACATATTCTTTCCCGGTCAGGATCACGTTGGCGGTCTTCACCATCGCGTCGGCCGCTTCAATCGCGCCCACCAGTCCCTTGGTTTCGATCATCCCGAGGGCTTCCATGAGTCCTCCTTCCGACTACGGATTTCCGCTGATCCTCCACGGTATCACAGCCACCCAGCCATCACAATGAAGCGGTAGGATTGCACGCGAATCCATCCACGCCGGGGAACATCGCCTTCCCCGCCCCGGGGCCTGCGCGCTGGCGGGCACGCGTGGCAGCGTTTTCTTTTCAGATGCCGCTATCATAGATAGTGGGTATGCTCCTTCGTGCCGTCCTTCTCCTGTTCGCTGTGGCCGGCATCGTGGCTGCGCAGGTGATCGAGTTTGAGTCCGGTGGACTCAAGTACCAGACTCTCTCGAAGAACGGCCTAACAGTCATGTTTGCCCATCTGCCGATCCAGGTCCGTGAGTACTCGGTACTGCAGGTGGCTGCATCCAACGGCGCGACAATCCCGTGCATGGTCCGTCCAGAAGACTTCGTCTTTACCCGCGACGACGGTTTTGCCGTTCGTGCCTCCTCGGCGGAATCCGTCGTCGGCGAGCTTCTCAACAAAGCCGGCCGGAACGATGTCGTCAAGCTCACCTCGACCTACGAGATGGGGCTATACGGTACGGTACGGTTCCGTTCCACGAACGGCTACGAACAGCGCCGGCGCTCAGCCCTCGCCGAGGTCGCCTCCACGAAATTGAAGGCCGCCGCAGCCGCCTCCGCCATCGCATTCGTCGAAACAAGACTGAAGCCCGGCGAATCGACCGACGGCGCGGTCTTCTTCCCCACCCTGGGCCGCCCGCTTGGCGCCGGCAAACTGCGCTTCACCGCCGGGGGCCAGTTGTTCGAATTTGACGTCGATCCCATCTCCGACGGGCCCGACCGGTAGTCCCCAAGCCGCTTCGGCAAGAGGTCAACGTTTCGGCAAGCTTGCATTGCATGTCAAAATAGACTAATCTGATAGAGATTAGGGTCTTCGATGACTGACATCTCTCAGCTCGAGCTTCTGCCGGCGCCGGATCTCCTGCGCTGGGTGATCGGGACGTACGGCGAGTCGTTTGCCATTTGCACTAGTTTCCAGAAGACCGGGATGGTGATTCTGGATATGGCTGCACGAATCTCCACGGAGGTGCGGGTAGTTACCCTGGACACCGGCCGTTTGCCGGAAGAAACACACCAAATGATCGATACCGTCCGCGAGAAGTACGGCGTACGGGTCGAGACGGCTTCTCCGGATCCGGCCGAACTCGAGGCGATGGTGCGCTCTTACGGTGTTAACCTCTTCCGCCAGGAGCCTGCGCTGCGCCAGCTCTGCTGCGAAATCCGAAAGGTTCGCCCGCTCGAGCGGAAACTTGCCGGGTTCCGGGCTTGGGCAACCGGGCTCAGGCGGTCCCAGTCAGTGACCCGGGCGTCGGTTACGAAGGCCGAGGAAGAGAACGGGCGTTTGAAGCTGAACCCGCTGGCCGACTGGACCGGCGGCGAGGTGGAAGACTATATCCGGCGGCACAACGTGCCGGTCCACCCGCTCTACGCGCAGGGTTATGCCAGTATCGGCTGTGCGCCGTGCACCCGGCCGGTAGCGCCCGGAGAGGACGAGCGCGCGGGGCGCTGGTGGTGGGAACAGGACGAGCACAAGGAGTGCGGTATCCATTTCGGGAATGGAGGAGCAGTCTTGCGTGGACCGGTCGTACTGGTCAATGATATTCTGCAAGGGACAAATGCATAAAGGATTTACGCTGTGGTTCACGGGCCTCTCCGGCTCCGGTAAGAGTACGATATCCGAGATCCTCGCTGCCCGATTTCGCGAAGCGGGTATGAAGGTGGAGGTACTGGATGGGGACGTCGTGCGGACACACCTTTCCAAGGGCCTCGGCTTCAGCAAGGAGGATCGCGACATTAACATCCGCCGCATCGGATTCGTTTGTGATCTCCTCTCACGCAACGGGGTCATCGCAATCGCCGCGGCCATTTCGCCGTATCGGGCGATCCGCGACGAAGTGCGGGCGCAGACTGCCAATTTCGTCGAAGTATACGTCCATTGTCCGCTCGACATGCTGGTGGAGCGGGACGTGAAGGGTCTCTACAAGAAAGCCCTGGCTGGCGAGATAGCGCAGTTCACCGGAGTCTCCGATCCCTACGAGGCGCCGCTGAACCCTGAGGTCACCGTGGATTCCTCCCGCGAAACGCCGGAGGAGAGTTCGGACAAGGTTTGGAGCAAGCTGGAGCAGTTGGGCTTGATTCCGAACGGCATCCCGGCTATGACTCGTTGACCCCGGCATCTGGGGATTCCTGGGGAAGTGCTCGACCACTCAGACGCTGACGACGGCAACCGCGCCGTCCACGGTGAGACGCGTGCCCGGGCGGGCATCCACAGCGCGGACGTACGCCAAGGCAACCGTATTACCGAGAGCCGGTGAAAACTCCGCGGACGTGATCTGCCCGGTCTCATTCCCTTCTGCCAGGATGCGCGCGCCTGCCGGGAGGGGGTGGTGGCCTTCGATTTCGAGGCGGACCACGGAGCGGCTCACGTGTCCCCGCGACCGAATCCGTTCGACGATCTCCTGCCCAAGGTAGCAACCCTTGTTGAAATTGATCGCATCGTCGCGACGCGTCTCCTGGGGAAGACTCACTTCCGTGATGTCTTCACCGTAACGAGGAACGGCGTTCTCCACCCTTACGGTGCGAGTCTCGTCAGGGCCCGCGGCGACAGCGCCGGCGGCCTCGAGCGCCCTAATGGTAGCGTCCTTCTCGGCGGCGGGCACGAAAAGCAGAAATCCTCCGGAGCCGGTGGTGTTCGCCCTGGCGATCATGCGATCTCCCCACGGCGCGTGGGCGTACGGTGTCTCGGGGATTGTCGCCCCGACGGCTGCAATGATAGCCGCTGCCTTCGGACCTTCCAGCCCGATCGTCGCCAGGCCGCCGGTCATGTCTTCCAGGCTCACGTCGTCAGCGATGATGTACCTGTCGATGTGATCGTAAAGCTTCGTGGCGAGTTCCGGTTCGGTGTCCAGCAGGAAGTGGCCGGACAGGCAGAAGACGTTTGCGTCACCGAGGATGCGTCCCTGTGCGTTCAGAAAGAAGGCGTAGCATCCCCGGCCCGGCGTGAGTTCCTGGATGTGATTCGTACACAGGGCATGGAGCAGGCGAGCCCGGTCTTCGCCGCGCACGGCAATCTTTCCGCGCCCCGTGAGATC
>JAEHDI010000891.1 GCA_016880505.1 Bryobacterales bacterium
AGATCTGTCGCCAATAACTGCGTGAGTACCCGCTGTACCTCCGGTTCTACCGTGGCGAGGGATATCGCACCCTGCCCCCCCACAGGCCCCATCACTGCATACTGAAAGATTTTGCGAAGGGTCTGATCCTCCAGCTCCTCCGGCTGCACGCTCTCCCGCACACGATGGGCTGCGCCGGGATGGTGGAGGGCCAGGTGAATGAGCTTCCAGCCTATGGACGGCAAGCCTCTGGGTTGCAGCGTTGGCGGCATGGTGTCCCGCTTGCGGCCTCTCACCTGGAGATTGAGTTCGCGGATAATGGCATCATTGGAGAGTGACACGCGGCGCGCGAGCTTTTCCGTGTAACGCTGCCGCGTGATCTCATTACCGACGGTACTCAGGAGGGGCAGGACGGCATTCACCGCTTCGGCTTGACCTTCGGGGCTGGTCAGATCGAACCCCGAGACCTTTCGATCGAGCAGGAACTCCATCAGATCCTTTGACTGCGTCAACGCATCGGCGAAGGCCGAGGGGCCGCGATTCCGCAGAAAACGATCAGGATCTTCTCCGTCCGGGAGCAAAATGACCCGCCAGTCGAGCCCGCTGTTGAGTAAGCTTTCGACGCAACGTCTCGCCGCGGCGATTCCGGCCGGGTCCGGATCGAACACCAACACCGCCCGCGACGCATACCGGCGGAGCAGGGCAATCTGTTGGGCTGTCAGCGCAGTGCCCAGGACCGCCACGGTGTGTTGCATGCCATGAACGTGCAGCGCGATCAGGTCGAAATATCCTTCTACCACAACGGCCGACCCCCGATCGCGGATGGCGGATGCGGCAAGGTGGAGGCCGAAAAGGTGCGCCCCCTTCTTGTAGATGGGCGTTTCCGGAGAGTTCATGTACTTCGGGAGCGAATCATCGAGGACGCGCCCACCAAAGGCAATCACTTGACCCGTCGAATCGGAGATCGGGATCATCAGTCGGTTCCGGAATCGATCATACGCCCCGCTTCCATCCTTGCGCGGCAGCGCCAGCCCTGCCTCCTCTACCTGTTTCTTGGAGAATCCCTTACGCACCAGGTGGCGAAGGAGCCCGTCCCAGGAAGCCGCCGCGTACCCGAGCCCGAACTGCTCGATCGTCGAATCCGGGATGCCCCGGTTCTTGAGATACCCACGGGCAGTTGCCCCGACCGTCTGGTGCTGGAGTTGGTGGCGAAAGAAATCCGCCGCCGTCTTGTGAATCTCCAGGATTCCCAGGCGCGCTCGTTCGCTTTGTCCTGTCTCGCTTCCGGCGTGTGCGCGGAGGCGCGCCGGCAGGCTGATTCCGGCTCGGTCGGCCAGCGATCGGATCGCCTCCGGGAAGTTGAGGTGTTCCTGTTTCATCAGAAAACCGATCGCATCTCCGCCCTCCCCGCAGCCAAAACAGTGAAAGATCTGGCGCTCCGGGTTGACAGTGAAGGAAGGAGTTTTCTCGTTATGAAAGGGACACAGGGCCTTATAATGACGCCCGGCAGGCTTTAGCGGGAGGTATCTACCGATAAGCTGTACGATGTCGGTGCCGGCCAGCACCTGGGAAACCGCCTCCTCCGAGATCAGTCCGCTCATCCTTTTATGCCGCTCCGCTCATGGACGCACCGTGAGGGTACAACTCTACGATGGTGACGCCGATCCCTCCCTCCCGATAGTCGGCTATCCGAAAGCTCTCGACCAGCGGGTGATCCTGAAGTAGCTCCGCCACGGTCTTTCTGAGGATTCCTGAACCTTTTCCGTGGACGATTCGAACGGTGGGAAGTCCGATGACGAATGCATCTCCAACATACTGATCAAGACGCCGAGCCGCTTCAGTCGCATCGCACCCGATCAGGTTCAATTCGCTCTTTACGTCCTCTTTTGTTCTGGATAGCCGGATCGGCCTGCTTGTTGTATCCTTCCCGGAGCCACTCCGGGACACAACCGCTTC
>JAEHDI010000892.1 GCA_016880505.1 Bryobacterales bacterium
GGATCTGCTGGCAATCGACAGCTATCTCCGCAATCTTCCGATGGCGTACGACGTGCGACTGGACCGTTTGAGTCGACGCTCCCGCCTGGTGTTCTCGCGTCACATCGCCAACCTTCTGCCGCTCTACGGCCGGTCGCGCGGCACCGGCCATCCTGGACTCGTGTTCTTCAACCGCGGCGCTGAGCCACTGGTCTTCGATCCGCTGCATCGCTCCGATCGCAAGAAGAACGCGCACATGCTGATCCTTGGCCCGACCGGTGCCGGCAAGTCCGCGTTGCTGGTCTATCTGCTCCAGCAAATGGCGGCCGTGCACCGGCCGCGGATCTTCATCATCGAGGCTGGCGGTTCGTTCTCGCTGCTGGGTCAGCACTTTGCGAGCCACGGCCTCGACGTAAACCAGGTAACCCTCAATCCAGGCACGGACGTGAGCCTGCCACCGTTCGCCGATGCACTGCGCCTGCTCGACAAGGATCGGCGGGCCAAGCTCATCACCGACCCCGAGACCCTCGCCGACAGCGATGATGACGACGATGAGGACGATGCCGAAGGACCAGGGCGCGACATCCTCGGCGAGATGGAGATCGCTGCGCGCATCATGATCACCGGGGGCGATGAACGCGAGGACGCCCGCATGACCCGGGCCGACCGTCTGCTGATCCGCAATGCCATTCTTCTCGCGGCAAAGACCGTGGCTGCGGAGGAGCGTGACCAGGTGCTGACCCGCGATGTGGTAGAAGCGCTGACCAGTATCGGCCGCGATACGGGTTTACCCGAGCACCGGCGCAACCGGGTACTCGAGATGGGCGACGGCATGGCACTCTTCTGCTCGGGGCTGGCGGGACAATTCTTCGATCGCCCCGGCAAGCCGTGGCCCGCGGCTGACGTCACGATCCTCGAGATGGGCATGCTCGCCCGCGAGGGCTACGAGGATCAGCTCACCGTCGCCTACATCTCCATGATGAGCCACATCAACGATTTGGTGGAACGCCACCAGAGCGATGCGCGGCCGACACTCGTCGTCACGGACGAGGGGCACATCATCACCACGAACCCGCTGCTTGCACGTTACGTCGTCAAGATCACGAAGATGTGGCGCAAGCTCGGCGCCTGGTTCTGGATTGCGACGCAGAACCTCGAAGACTTCCCGGACGCGAGTCGCAAGATGCTCAACATGATGGAGTGGTGGCTGTGCCTGGTGATGCCCAAGGAAGAGGTCGAGCAGATCGCCCGCTTCAAGGACCTGAACGAAGAGCAGCGAAGCCTACTGCTGTCAGCGCGCAAGGAACCGGGCAAGTATGTCGAGGGTGTCGTTCTGGCCGACAACCTCGAAGCACTGTTCCGCAACGTTCCGCCGCCGTTGTCGCTCGCGCTCGCGATGACCGAGAAGCACGAGAAGGCCGAGCGTGCAGAAATCATGCGCGAGCGCGGCTGCACAGAGCTCGAGGCCGTGCACATTATCGCGGAACGGATTACTGTTCAGCGGGGCCGCGACTAGCGAAGGTTTTGCGGGCTCCCGTGTCCACCAACACGGCAGGAGGCTTAGCGGTTGAGTTATCATCCGCGTAATGTCCGGGCTGAACTATGTTCGGTTAAGATCTCTTAACTACGCCAGATTTACCGTGACATGGCAGCTATTCACGCTCTGAATGCACGCGGCAATGTGATGCTTTCCGTTCTGCGGGAATACTTTTCTTGGACTGATGCACGTACCTTCCGCGAGATCCGGCGATTCCACAGTGACCTTCTAGACATTCTCAACGCCAAGGGTATTGACTACGACCTGCTGCGAACAGCGCTCACTCCTCAGCAAACTAAGCAAGAGGTCGCCTTTCTCTTTGACGAGGAGAGATGTGACAACGCGGTCATCCCGGGCGTGGAATGCGCGGATGCGCTATTCAAGTTGCTCGATCGCAACACGACTCACAGCATTCTTGGTGGAGATTTGATCGACGACAAAGACGAGATCGCTCGGAAACTGTTGAGCGAAGCCGCAGTCGTGGCCAAAGACCCGAACCTTAGGCACCCGTGCTTTTGCTATGTCCTGTACGTAAACAACTTATCGTGCAAGGCGGTCAACGCGTTCCGTTCACCAGCTAGGCGCGACATTTCATGGCGCGATGCGCCCTTCAGGGGCGCGCAAGGTTATTTTGTGTGCTCGATCACCCAATCGACCCGCGGACTGGGGGCGTAGCAGCACTGCGTGCCCGTGGTCACCGATTGCTGCAGGTGGTGCCCGAGGGCCGGGAACACCGTGACGAGTTTCCTGATCTCCCGGTCGAAGTTCTTGGATACCGACTTGCGAACCCGCTCAATCCCACTAGAAGCCTTGCGGGTGCGGCCCCCTAGTCCCGTCTCGGCAGCGAGGTATTCCAACGCCTGGTCCAGTTCGTCTTCCAGTTGGGCCTGCAGGGATTCGTTGCCCCGCTCCTTTGTGTCTTCGATTCTCTCCGGCAGCCGCTCGCAATCCTGCTTGAGCCGCTTGCGGTCCTCCAACGAGAGGGTATCTCCCGAATTGCCAAGGTCGCCCGCCGCGAGCCCCTGTTCCTCCAACTCCGCGGCGCTCATCGCAGCGTGCCGAGTGTCAATGGCGTCCCCGTCGGGCGGGTTGACCGTGTAGTAGAGATCGGCGACTAGGAACTCCCGGTCCGGGCGAGCAATCAGCTGAACGAGGTAGCGCAGGCCCAGACGGTCCTTCAGAGTCCGCGTCTGCCCCTGATAGCTGACGCTCCAATGGTCTCCCGTCCGTCTGAACCGGTTGCCAGAGGTGTCCACGGGGGCCGGGAGCAGGCATCGTGACAACGCCTCGCGGTTCACGACAAGCCGTCCGTCCGCCAGCGATACGATGCTGTGCAACGGCAAGACGGCCAGATTCGCCTCGATCTGCGCCACGGTGACCGGGCGGTCGGCGGCCGCCGCGGCCAGCACGCGCACCAGCGCAGCCTCGCTCAGCTGCCACTGTTGCAGGCGCTCCAGAGGAACACTCACGCGGGCGACGTCATCGCGCTTGTCGCATGCGATGAACGCCCGCGCAGGTTCGCCAGGTAAGACGTGGACGGGCATCCGGCACGCTCGCTCGCACCCGCCACAGGTGAGCGATACGGTAGGCGAGGTTGCAGTGATAAGCCCCGCTTCAGTAAGTGCGGCCAGTACGCCGGCCGGCCAGCACTCGATCTCATCGAACTCGATCAGGAGAGCCGAGCCGCCACCTGCCAGCAATCGTGCCAGGAGGTCTAGGATCAGTTCCGCCCGGTTCACGGCGCTTCAGGCACCGGATCGTCCTGCTCCCGCGGCTCCAAACCGGAGCGCTCGAGCATCGCGCGCAGCTTCAGATCCCGTTCATCGTATTTCAGTGAGCAGGACTGCGGGTGCGTGATGCGTACCGTCACGCGCTTGGGACGTTTGCGCACATCCTCGACGATCGAAACTGTGAGTTCCGCCTGCGTCACATCGTAGTGGTGCAGGGGTACAGCCTTGCCGACCGTCTCCATCAGATCGTAGATCGCGAGCGGGTTGTTGTCAGAGTCCGCCTCCAGGGTGTTCTGGTTCCTGTCACCCAACCGCGAGGACATCCTCAGTTTTCTGATAGTGACCCGCTCGATGCCGCTACCGGGATCGTAGACGAACCGGAAATCCCGTTCCCGAAGCAGGTTCAACTCATACACCCGCGTGTCCTTCGGGTTCGGAGGCAGCGCATCGAGATTGAGAATGGTGGTGGCAAATATGCCCTGCAGCGGCTCGAGCACCTTCTTGGACCCCGGCACGTTCACATCGAGCGTCCCGTCTTTCCGCGAGTAGACGAAGACCACCTCGAACGCCGGGTTGTGTGGCCCTATATCGAAGGTGCCATTGACCCACTCGACGCTCTGTTTGGAATAATCCTCAGGATACGCGAAGAAGTAATCGAGATCGCCGCGCCGAAACGGTTCAACGACGCAGTTGTTGCCCCGTCCCTCGGTCTCGCGGAAGTATGCCCGGATACCTTCCGCGAGCCGCTGGAGACTGGCATCGTCCACCGCTGCGGGCGCGTGCCCCATGTGCGCTCGCTTTCGCCAGTAGGGGAGTGTGTCGGCGTGGTAGAAGCGCGTTGCCCCCTTCCAGTATTCCCGGTAGTCAAGGTAGACCAACATCGCGCTGTGGTAGTGGTTGGGTGACTCAGCGAACACGGCCATGAAACTGCCCATGGCATCGGAACCAGCACCGAGGTGCCATTCCGCCTCATCGACAATGGCCTTGAAGCCCGTTTCGCAGCAGAGGTCGAATATCTCGCGCGACTGCGCGTCTATCGTACTGCGCTGTCCCTCCGATAGCCCCAACCACGCGGCAAACAGCGCATCCGGCGCAGTTTCCTTCATCGCGGCGAAGTGCAATTCCTGGAACAGGCCCCACTCGTTGAAGTAACGGGCGAGTAGAGTGTTCGGGATCTGCCGGAAAAAGCTCCTGATCGAGTAGTGTCGGGCCATAAACACCTGCACCGGAGGCAATCGGCTGAGTATATTCCTTCGAACAGACGATCCTCATCCAGCACCCAGCACACGTCGCCTCCCGACGCGGTCTGAAACACTCGAATTTCCATTCAAACCCAATTACGCCCCCCCC
>JAEHDI010000893.1 GCA_016880505.1 Bryobacterales bacterium
CATCGGCGTGTAGGCGTCCATCTTGCGATAGCCTTCGGCGTACGCCCGCTGCGCGGCCGCAAGCAGATCGCCCGGGCTTTCGAACTGCGCGATTACTCCGTACAGTCGCCGTCTCTCCATACGCTCAGTGCTTCGCCTTCCCGTCCGGCTCAGGGACGAGCGTTCTCATCTCAAAAATCGAAATCATCGGGAGCACGCGGATGAAGAGGAACATCAGCGCCAGGAAGAACCCGATCGTCCCGATGTACATGCTCCAGTCGTACTTCGTCCCGTGGTACATGCCCCACGAGGATGGCAGGAAATCGCGGTGCAGGCTCACGACAATAATCACGAACCGTTCAAGCCACATCCCGACGCCAACCACGAGGCTGATCAGCCAGAGCGCAAGCAGATTCCTGCGAAATCGGCTGAACCACAACAACTGCGGCGTCAGGATATTGCAGAAGATGAGCGCCCAGTAGTACCCCTGGTAGGGCCCGTTCATGCGGTTCGAAATCATGTACTGTTCGTACTGGCTGCCGCTGTACCAGGCCATGAAGGTTTCCATGAGGTAGCCGTAGCCGACGATCAGCCCGGTCGCCAGCAGAATCTTGCCCATGTTGTCGATGTGCCGCATCGTGATGAAGTCTTCGAGGCGGTAGAACTTTCGGAGCGGGATCGCCAGGGTCAGCACCATCGCGAATCCGGCGAAGATTGCGCCGGCGACGAAGTACGGCGGGAACACCGTCGTGTGCCACCCCGGGATGATGCCGATCGCGAAGTCGAAGCTGACCACTGTGTGGACCGAAACCACCAGCGGCGTGGCGAGCCCCGCCAGCAGCAGGTACGCCGTCTCGTAGCGCTGCCAGTGGATCGCCGACCCCCGCCAGCCCATCGACAGCATGCCGTACACCACCCGGAGCGGCCGGCTTTTCGCACGGTCCCGGAGGGTGGCCAGGTCGGGAATCAGGCCCACGAACCAGAACAGCAGGGACACCGTGGCGTACGTCGACACCGCGAACACGTCCCACACTAGCGGGCTGCGCGGCTGCGGCCAGGTGCCCATCGTGTTCGGATACGGAAGCAGCCAGTAGCCCAGCCAGGGCCGGCCCATATGCATCAGCGGGTACAGGCCCGCGCACGCCACCGCGAACAGCGTCATCGCCTCGGCGAAGCGGTTAATGGATGTGCGCCACTCCTGCCGCAGCAGCAGCAGGATGGCCGAAATCAGCGTCCCGGCGTGGCCGATTCCGATCCACCAGACGAAGTTGATGATGTCGAAGCCCCACCCGACGGGAATGTTGATGCCCCACAGTCCGACTCCCTTCACGAGAAGCGAGGCGATTGTGAACAGCAGCATCATCGTCAGCAGGAACGAGATCGCGAAGCCGATGATCCACCCGCGCGGGGTCTTCGTCGTCAGCACAATCTCGCTGATCTTGCCGGTGACCGACGCGTATGTGTGCCCCGGGCCGATGACAGGAACCTCACCTGCGCGCGTTGCCGCGACTGCCGCCGCACCCGGATCTTGACGCTGTTCCGCTTCCATTGCGCTAGCCTTTCTTGAGCTCGGGGTTGGGGTTCCGCAGTCGCGCCAGGTAGGTTGTTCGCGGCTTGGTGTTCAGCTCGTCCAGGATGCCGTAGTTCAGCGGGTCCTTCTTCAACTTCGCCACGCGGCTGTTCGGATCGTTCATGTCGCCGAACACGATCGCCTGAGTGGGGCACACCGCCTGGCACGCGGTGACCACCTCGCCGTCACGAATCTTGCGGCCTTCCTTCTCCGATTCAATCCGCGCCGAGTTGATCCGCTGCACGCAGTAAGTACACTTCTCCATCACGCCGCGGCTGCGCACCGTGACGTCCGGGTTCCGCATCGGCTCGAGGCTTTTCGTATCCCAGTCCGAGTACAAGAAGAAGTTGAAGCGCCGCACCTTGTACGGGCAGTTGTTCGAACAGTAGCGGGTGCCGACGCAGCGGTTGTAGACCATCTGGTTTAGCCCCTCGCTGCTGTGGTTCGTCGCGCCTGTCGGGCAGACGACCTCGCACGGCGCGTGGTCGCAATGGTGGCACATCATCGGCTGGTGGCACACCTCGGGATCGTCCAGCCCGCCCTTGAAGTACCGGTCGATCCGGATCCATTGCATCTCCCGCCCGCGCGCCACCTCGGTCTTTCCGACCACGGGAATGTTATTCTCCGCCTGGCATGCCACCACGCACGCATTGCAGCCGGTGCATGCGTTCAGGTCCACCGCCATGCCCCACGAATGGCCCTCGTACTTGAATTCCTTGTAGAGCGACAACTCCTTCACCGGGCCGTGACCCACGTGTTGGGCGAAGTGCGGATCCTTGCGGTACTCGTCGACGGTCGCTTCGCGCACGAGGTCCCGCCCTTCCATGCTGTTGTGATCCTGCGTGCACGCGAGCTTGTACGTCGCGCTCGTCTTCGAGACCGCCAGTCCCCCTCCGCCCCACGGGGCGTCCGAAGTCCGCAACGGATAAGCGCTGAAGCCAGGCCCCTCCGCGATCTTGCCTCCCCGGGTGCGGCCGTAGCCGAGATGAACCGTCGCCGAGTTTTCTGCGTGGCCCGGAAGGATCCACGCCGCCCCACGGACCGTCCGCCCGGCGCGTCGCAACTCCAATACCTGCCCGTTGGCCACGCCCAGGCGCTCGGCAGTCGCCGGGCTAATGAGCACTGTGTTATCCCACGTCAGCTTGGTCAGTGGCTTCGGCAGCTCCTGAAGCCACCCATTGTTCGCGAAGCGGCCGTCCCAAACCGTCGGGTCGGGGCGGAGGCACAACTCCATTCCTTCTTGACCCTTCGGCGCCGGCAGAGCAGCCGCGAAGTCCTTTCGCACCGAAACATTCTTCGGGGCGACGGCCGTGCCGGCTATCAGGCCGTCGTGCAGCGCGGTCTTCCACGTTTTCTCGAACCCCGCCTCGCCGAGCCGGCCACGCCAGTACTCTTTGATAATGTCGTGTCCCGCCAGTTCGCCCTTGCCCGACAGCACCGCGAGCACTTCGTACACCGACTTGCCTCCGTATAACGGAGCGATCAGCGGCTGCTGGATGGTTACCGTCCCGTCAAACGCCCTGGCATCACCCCAGCTCTCGAGATAGTGGGTCTCAGCCAGGTGCCAGTGGCACAGGCCGGATGTCTCATCGTCGTACAACCCCAACCGGATCCGGCGCTTCACCTTGAGCAGCCCCTGCCGGAACTCGCAATCGGCCGGCGCGTTGTATACGGGATTGCCGCCGATGATCACGAGCGTTTCGACCCGGCCTGCCCTCATGTCCTCGGCAAGCTGCCGCATGGATTCGCCCTGCTCCACGGGCGCCGCTTCAACCGGCTCCGTATAGACGACGGTCTTCCCGGCGTTGCCGAGAGCCGCGTTGATGGCGTGCGCGAGGGCGTGGACTGCCACTGGCTGCTGGTCGCCCGCGATTACCAGGCTCGACCCGGCATGCTTCTTTAGGTCCGCCGCCACCGCCTCCACCCATCCGGACGGCGCCGGCGAGCCCGGTGCCGACACAGCGATTCCCAGCGCCGCCGCCACCGCCCACGCGAATGGTTCCACGTCGCTTGCACGCAACGGCAACCGATGGTCGGCGATGCTTCCCGTGCTCGACGGGGCCGCTTCAACGATGTACAGGCGGTTCATCCGGTCGCCGCCTTCCCGGCGCCGCGCCGCAAACTCCCGCGCATAACGGACGCTGCCCGGACCGGAGGCCAGGAAATCCGCGTCGAGCGAAAGAATCACGTCGGCCTGGCCAATTCTGTGGATTGTGTTCACCGGTTCGCCGAAAGCGAGCTTCGCGCCGCCGACCGCGCTGTCCCTCGCCGCCGGTTCGTATTGGTGCCACCTTGCTTCCGGAAACTCCGCCAGCAGGTCCTTCAACTGCTGCGCTAGTGTGGGCGACGTCACGGTCTCGGTGAGGATGCGCATCCCGGCGCCCTCTTTCGCGAGCAGGCCTTCGCGCAACAGGCCCACTTCCGCCAGGAACGCGGCCCAATTGCTGATAAGCCCGTTCCGCAACACCACTTGCGACCGGTCCGGATCATAGAGCGTCAGGATCGACGCCTGCGCGAAGGCATCGGTCGCGCCTAAGCTCGCCGGATGCTCCGGATTGCCCTCGATCTTCGTCGGCCGGCCCATGTGACTCTCCACTAAAACGCCGGCGGCGTACCCGCCCAGAGTCATCGCCGTAGCGAAGTACATCGGCTTGCCCGGGATCATGTCCTCGGGAGCTCGGACGTAGGGGACGATCTTTTCCGGCGGCTGCTTGGTGCATGCGGTGAGGCCCGCAAAGGCGATCGACGCTCCCAGCAGCTTCAGCAGGTCGCGGCGGCCGAGCGGGTTCTTCCATTCGGAAGTGCCCGGCGTGAATTCGTTGTCGACAAACGCCTGAAATTCGGCGGTCTGGGCGACTTCGTCCAGGCTGCGCCAGTACTCCTCTCCCCGGGCATTCTCCAGACGCGCGCGGATCGCGGACAGGTCGAGCGGCGAATTCTTCGGTTGCATCATCGGTGGCAGACGGAACAGTCCGTCAACTTGCGGATCTTGTATTCCTCGACGAGCTTGCGCCCCAAGGCGAGCTGGTCAGAAGGCGCCTGGTAGGACATGTTGAAAACCTGGTCCCGAGGGCGCACGAAGCGCTCCGGCTGCCGGTGACACTCCAGGCACCACTCCATGTAAAGCGTGTTCGTCTTCCACATCAGTGGCATCTGGTCAACCCGCCCGTGGCAGGTCGCGCAGCCGATCCCCTTCTTCACGTGGATGCTGTGGTTGAAGTACACAAATCCCGGCAGATCATGCACCCGCGTCCAGCGGATGGACTGATCGTTCCGAAAGCTTGTCCGCACCGGTTCGAGCATCGGGCTGTCGGCCCAGATCTGCGAGTGGCAGCTCATGCACGTCTCAGTCGGCGGCATCCCAGCCATAGAGGAAATCTCGACCGTCGAGTGGCAGTACCGGCAGTCGATGCCAAGCCCGGCCACATGGTGTTTGTGGCTGAACGGCACCGGCTGGGCGAGCGCGACTCCAACGTCGGTAACGTACGGCGAGCGATTGACCTCATTCAGAACCCAGAGCAACCCGCCGCCGATGAACAGCGCCCCGAAGATGCTCACCCGGGCGATCGTATTCGTACTTGGATGAAAGATCTGCAAACCCAGTACCCAGACATCCCCTCAGGCAGACCCAGACGCCCCCGCCTTCGTGGGTAAATGTTAAACATCCAGTATATTTTCTTGTCATACCGTATGTCAAAGCCCTAAAATCCCCGCAAATAAAAGAAAAAAGGAGGTTTACCTCTGTTAAAAACAGCCGGCGGGAAAGGGGTTTCGCGGCGTTTCAGGGGGCTGACGATGACTTGGTTCTTGTGCGGCCGACCGGCCGCGTGGCAGGACTACCCTCAAGTGAAGGGGCTATTGCCACCGCCGCCGCACCCGCCAGTCGCGAAGGACGAGAGCAGCCGCTCGGTCGCCTCGGACTCGCAATGGGGACACTGCATCGCGCGGTCTGCGTCCGCGATCCGGCGGATCTTCTCGAACGTCCGCCCGCAGTTCCCACAACGGTATTCGTAGAGAGGCATGCTTTCATCCATGATGCAGGGGACCGTGGCGAGGTGACAGCCCCCACCACTTCTCCGAAAGCTGCTGTAATCTGGGGAATCTATGCGGAGAATCGGTCTTCTCGCTCTGTTTCTTGCCGCTTTGGCGCCCGCCGCCCAGGACAAATTCGAATACTGGCCGGGCGCCGTCTACGATCCGGCGATCCCCACGTTCCGAAAAGTGCTCGGCTACGAGACCGGCGAGCGCATCTCCTGGCACGCAAATCTCGTGAAGTACCTCGAAGCATTGGCGACCGCCGCGCCCGACC
>JAEHDI010000894.1 GCA_016880505.1 Bryobacterales bacterium
CGGCCTCGGCGAGAGCGTGCGCGCGGCACAGCTTCGCGCGCTACAGCGCTCGCGTCAGAAATGGAATGATATCCCAGATCGCGTACTGGAGTGGTCCGGCGGAGCGGCCCGGTCGCATTCCGAGTGGGCTCCCCAAGGGATGAGACCGCGAGCTGAAGTTGGGCGGAGGTGCACTCCTCAAAGCCCGCTGGCGTGACCACAAAGCAGGAACTTCGCATGCACATTCCCAGTGTTCTGGAAGGAATGCACCATTCCACGAGGGATGTGAACAAAATCGCCGGGCGATGCATTCAGTGTCTTCCCGCCTGCTTGAATCGTCAGGGTCCCTCGCAGCAAGCGGAACGACTCCTCCTCGCGGTTGTGAACGTGCGGCGGCGGACCTCCGCCCGGCGGGACAGATACCTCCGCCATGAAAAAGGCGCCGCCTGTTTCCTCACCGGTGATTAGAAACGTAACCTGATCTCCGGGACCCCAATAGGCCGGACCGGTTCCTGCCGGCACGTACTTAAACTGGTTTCGCTGCAACACGGTTGCGGTTCCATCGGTGGTCTGCTGTGTCATGAGTATCTCCTCTCATCCGGTAGTGGGAGAGCAGGCCGGCGGATTGTATCACTGCTTTTGAATTTTTTTTGGGCGGGTTAAACTAGGTACCAAAGTGACGGGGCCAACCTCCCTTCAGCCCGATACCGTAGCCCGGTTGATGGCAAGCTTTCGCAGCGGCGACCATGAGGCCGCCGGCCGGCTGGTGGAGCTTTTCTACCCCGAACTCCGGCGGATTGCCGCCGCGCGGATGCGGGCCGAGCGTCCGGATCACACGCTCCAGCCCACCGCAGTGGTGCACCAGCTCTATCTCGAACTGGTCAAAGTCAAAGCCCTTCGCCCGGCCAGTTCGGGGGGAGCGGATGAAAAGGCCGCGTTCCTGGGGCTGGCGGCCTACCTGATGAAGCAGTTGCTGATTCATCATGCCCGTCCGCTTTCGAGACGTGCGGGGAAAGCTGAGCTACCCGACCTGGCTGGCCCGCATTCGGAACTTTCACTGGTCGAGATCGACGACGTTTTGAACCGGCTCGCTGCCATCAATCCCGCACTCCGGCGGGTGGTGGAACTGAGGGTCTTCGAGGGCCTGACGCGCGAGGAGATCGCCCGGGAAATGGGCTGCGGCACCGCTACCGTTGCCCGCCACTGGAACTTCGCCCGAAACTGGCTGGAGGAAGCCTTCGCGGGAACGCCGGGACTATGACGGACGAGCGCTGGCAACTGGCGTACGCGATCTATGAGGCCGCCGCCTCTCTCGTTGAAGCGGAGCGGCGGGAGTATGTTCACGCTGCAGCGCCAGACGCGGAAATCGCTGGCAAGGTGCTGGAGATGCTGGACGAGATGGAGACTACTGCCGGTTCGGGTGCCTTTGACGAACCCGCGTCTTCTACGGCCCGCACCCCTGTCCGGCTCTCGCTAGCTCCCGGATCCCGGTTGGGTCCGTATGAGATCCTTGCCCATATTGGTGAGGGCGGCATGGGCGTTGTATATCGCGCCCGCGACCCACGACTCGATCGCCAAGTCGCCATAAAGCTTCTGTCGCCCGAAATGGCCGGCGACCCGCAGGCGCGCGAACGCTTGCGCCGCGAGGCAAAGGCAGCCGCCGCGCTCGATCATCCGTATATTTGCAAAA
>JAEHDI010000895.1 GCA_016880505.1 Bryobacterales bacterium
AAGGCTGGCCGTCCTGTTCTAAAGGAGCACGCTGATTCCTACTAGTGGGACGACGGAATGGAGCCAACCGCTGATCTTCGAACCGTCGGCGGGAGCGATCACTTGTTTGGGGAAGGGGCTGATGTAGTCGCGGAACTCGACACGCAGGAAGATCCGCGGAGAGATTGTGATTTTGACGCCTCCGCCGACACTGGCCATCGGCTTCCACTCCCGCGTCTTCGTGAGCAGAGCGTACTCCTGAAGCGGCTGGTAGGCGGCCTCCTTTCCCGTCCCCTTGAAGATGCGCCCACCTCCGCCGGCAGCGAGGAAGGGCCGGACGGGGGAACCTTCCGGACGGGTGTGGAACAGGAGATCGTAGTGAATCGTGTGGAACTGGCTGCGGAAGCCGGTCCGTTTGCCGCCGGAGGCGACCTGGATTTCGCCCGGTTGAAAGGTGTAGCGGATTTCGCCACTGACGGTGCGGTGGATGTTCTGTCCGAGTACGGCTCCGAAGGCGGCGCCGCTCGCAAGACCGGCGCTTGCCTGCTGCAAAGGGTTGGACACGCCGACATTCCTCGAAACGCTTCCGCCGGCAGCACCGCCGGCCTCCCACGTCTGGGCAAGACCTGCCGCGGTGGTTGTGAGCAGGATAACTGGCATCAAGATCCGCATGAGGTTCCGAGGGTTAGATCGTCAGGTCCGGGCCGCGGGAGGAGATCTCCCCGCGGCCTCGATTGAACTTATTGCACGACGCGGACGGACACGGTGGTCGAAGAGTCCCCTTGAGCGATCGTCAGTGGGACCTTGCTACCGGCCGGAGCCCAATGCGGCACACGGACGTTGATCTGGTAGACGCCGGCATAACCCGGCGTAAGGCCGGCGTACAGTACCGGCAGGTCCATGCCGCCGAGCGTGACCGCAGGCGGGATCACAACCTGTGCGAGGGGATCGTACGGTGCGGCAGAGCCGGCGGGAACGGCCGGCCAAACGCGGCCAAGTCCGGTGAGGTAGATCACGAGGGTGTCGCCGCGGTGAACGGGATTGGCTTGAGTGGCGAGCTGGTTGTTCTCGGCGCGCACGACGGTCGCTATATCCACCAACGGTCCGGCTGACCCGCTGTGGAAGAGGCTCGGCGCAGTGGACGACACACTCAGCGGAAAGTTGTCGCTGACGCCCCCCGGAGTGTGCAGGGCCAGAGTAACGTTCCCCTCGGCCTCAAACGGCAACTGGGCGTTCACCTGTCCGGGTGACACGAACAGCATCGGTACAGGTGCTCCGTTGACGGCGAGGCACGTGTCGCCGAGGGCGGTGGGAAGCGGCATCTCACTCGTGGCCATATTCACCGGGCTCAGGTCCTCACCGAATACTGCGATCAGTCCGCCGGGAGCCACTGGCCGGCCGAAGTCGGCGGCGTTGACGACGGAGTCGATTCTCGGCGGCGCGGTTGCGGCATCGTAGTTCCAGGAAAGCACGGTAAACCCGGCGGTCGTCAGCGAGACGATCGCCTGGCGGTTGGCCAGCGGCGCGAGCGTGCGAGTAAGCGCAAAGCCTGGTTCACGCTCGGGTGGCGCTTCGGCGATCCTGGTCGGCCGGACAGCGGCCGCCGAGGAGAGGTCGACCCGTTCCATTACCCCGGCGCCTCCTCCAGGGGGCGCGAGTGTCAGGAAGCCGGATTGACCGTCGAAGGCGAAGCCCGAAGAAAGGTTCTCTCCCTTCTCGAAGCGTCCGACCGGGACCAGAGACGAGTTCAGTAGCAGGTTGTCGACCACGAACATGCCGTTGTTTGACGCTGCGTATGCGCCTTCAAGAGACGCGTAGTCCTTCCGCGAAATGGTGAATGTGGCGGCGCTGGCGTCGTACAGCATCAGGTTGCCGTCCGCCTGGGCGACCAGGACGGAGGAGCCGTTGCCGGAGGCTACCAGAACCGTGTTGAGGTCGACCTTGTTCTCGTAAACGCCGATTGTGGGCAATTCGCTGGCGGTACGGGTGAGCAGGTCGACACGATCGATGGTGTGGTTTGGGCCGGCCACGCGGGAGGCGGCGAGAATAGCTCCGGCGGACGCCGCCAGAGACCGTGGGTAATGACCGGGCGGGAAGCGGACCGGCGCGGTCTGTTCCAGGGTATCGAGATCGTAGACATTCGCAATCTGCGAGTTATCGTTGCCGACCAGCAGGAGACGGCGGTCGGGGGTGATCGCCATCTGCGTGGGCGTGTTTCCTGTTCGGAAGACGGCGATCCGGCGGTAGTCGGCGGCGTCGAAGACCAGAACCTCGTTCCGGTCCTGCCGCAGCACATAGAAGCGGTTGCGAACAGGGTCGGCGAGAATGTCGACCAGGCGTCCCGGGGCGTGGATCGCGGTGCCACGCTGGTCAGGTTCGAGAAGACTGGCCAGCACGCGCACACGGGACGGCAGATTCACCGCCCCGGACGAGCGAATGTCCAGCCAGGCCACGGCCGTGCCAGAGCGGTTCTGAAGGGCGTTCGGATCAGCCCGGACCTCCACCCGGGCCGGCGTGGTTCCGTAAGACGGCGATACGGTGACTGCGGGATGGCTTGAGACGATGGCGAAATCCGTGGCGGCGCCGCTGGCGTCTTCGATCCAGAGGTCCTGAACCGCCACCCGGCGGTTACAGAATCCTGTCCGAAGGAAGATCTCCTCCGACGAAGTTTTCAAGCGGCGGGCGCGGCTGTAGTTTCCGACCGGCAGAATGAGCACCCCGCTGTCGGAAGCCGAATACATCATGGAACCGTCGGAGCTGAGCACGCTGCGGCCGGCGAGGTTTTCCGGCAGTTGGACCCGTTCGCGCACCGTGAGATTGTCCGCGTCGGCGATCATCAAGACCGGTGGCTCGCCCTCCTTTTCCGGGATGTGAGCGTAAATCACTCCGCGGTCCGAGTCGATGGCGTGGCTGCCGACATTGAGGAGCCCGGAAGCGCCGGGAAACTGGGCGATCACGGTGCCCTGACCGTCAAACAGGGCCCATCCGGCGGTGTAATACGCGCCGTCGCGGCTGACGCTGACCACGCGCGGCCCGAGCGGCGGCTCGGCGGTGTAGCCGAGGGAGACGACGCGGCCGCTGAGCAGATCGTAGCGGAAGCGGATGGTGTCGGTAAGGCCGTAGACTACCTGTTGGTTCCGCGAGGCGGCCACCGAGGCGGCG
>JAEHDI010000896.1 GCA_016880505.1 Bryobacterales bacterium
CGCCTCGCTCTCGAAGACGGCAACCCGCGGAAGGCCGCCGACGAGGCCGACAAGGCGTTGTCGATCGACCCCGAATCGCTGGACGCGATGGCCATTCGCGCGGCGATTGACTGGCTCGAAGACAAGCCGGAGACTCCCTGGATCGGCCGCGTGCTGAAGATCAATCCCGTGTACGGCGAAGCCTACGCGCTCGCCGGCCATTTCCTTGTGCTGAACCGCCGCTACGAAGAGGGCATCCAGTTCTACCGCAAAGCGCTGAAGCTCAATCCCGCGCTTCTGAGGGCCCGTGCCGAGCTTGGCGTCAATCTCATGCGGCTCGGCCAGGACGAGGAGGCGCGCTGGCACCTCGAGTACTGTTACAACAACGGCGACCAGTACGCCGGCGTGGTCAATCCGCTGCGGCTGCTCGACAGCCACAAGCACTTCGTCGTTCTGAAGTCCGGCCAGGCGGTGCTGAAACTCCACAAACGGGACGCCGATCTGCTGAAACCCTACTTTGAGGCCGAACTGGCGCGCGCCATTCGCACCTACGAGCGCAAGTACCAGATGCGGCTCGACCGGCCCGTGGAGCTTCAGGTCTATCCGGACCACGAGGATTTCGCGGTCCGCACGCTCGGCATGCCGGGACTCGGCGCCCTTGGCGTGACCTTCGGCTATGTCGTCGCCATGGACAGCCCGAACGGCCGCAAGCCCGGCACGTTCCATTGGGCCAGCACCCTCTGGCATGAGCTAAGCCACGTGTTTGTGCTCAGCGCGACGAAGCATCGTGTACCGCGCTGGTTCACGGAAGGCATGGCCGTTCACGAAGAGACCGCCGTATCGCCCGATTGGGGCGACCGCCTCACACCGGAAGTGATCGCCGCCATCCGCGACAAGAAGCTCCTTCCAGTCGCGCAGCTCGACCGCGGTGTCCTCCGGCCGTCGTACCCCGCGCAGATTGTGGTCTCGTACTTCCAGGCAGGCCGAACCTGCGACTTCATCAATGAGAAATGGGGCTACGCGAAGCTGCTCGACATGATGCGATCCTTCGGCGAGCGAAAGACCACACCCGAGGTGATCGAGCAGCACCTCGGCGTGAAGCCCGAGGAGTTCGACGAGCGTCTCCTCGCCTGGCTTGACGCCTCCACCGGAAAAACCGTCCGCGGTTTCGACGAATGGAAGAAGGGCTTGAAGGCCGTCGCCATGCTCGTCAAAGGCGGGCGTCACGACGACGCGATCCGGGAGGGACTCGCCATTCGTGACATCTATCCGGAGTACGTGGAGAACGGCAGCGTCTACCAGTTGCTCGCCGAGGCTTACCTCGCGAAGTGCGACAAGCCCGCTGCCATCGCGGAACTCAGCCGTTACGCCAAAACCGGCGGGCGCAGCCCGGAGACGATCAAGCAGCTTGCATCACTGTTGGAGGAGGCAGGCAAAAAGAAGGAAGCCGCCGAGGCGCTCGCCCGCCTCAACTACATCTACCCGCGCGACGAGGACTTGCACCGGCGGCTCGGCGACCTGTGGCTGTCTGTGGGCGACACGCAGGGCGCGATTCGCGAGTACCAGGCGCTTGTGGCGATGCGCCCGATCGACAGGGCTACGTCGCATTTCAGTCTTGCCCGGGCGTACCGGGTAGCGAACCGCGTGGACGAGGCGCGCGAGCAAGTGCTGCTGTCGCTCGAAGCCGCGCCGGGCTACCGTCCCGCGCAAAAGTTGCTCCTGGAGCTGTCTCAATAAGCGAAAGCGGATGGACGGAATGTCAACACTGACTACTCAACTCGATTCAGCGGAATTGAAAACACGGATCACCCGGTTTCAGGAGGTGCATGAGGAGATCCTGGCACAGGTGCGGCGCGTCATCGTGGGGCAACAGGAAGTGCTCGACCAGATCCTGATTTCCCTTTTCGTTGGCGGACACTGTCTGATCACCGGCCTGCCCGGGACTGCGAAGACGCTGATGGTGCGCACGATCGCCCAGACGCTCGGTCTGGTTTTCAAGCGCATCCAGTTCACTCCGGACCTGATGCCGTCCGATATCACAGGCACAGACATCATCGAGGAGGACACTGCCACCGGCCACCGCACCTGGACCTTTGTGCCAGGGCCGATCTTTGCCAACGTATTGCTGGCGGACGAAATCAACCGTACGCCGCCGAAGACGCAGTCGGCGCTCCTCGAGGCGATGCAGGAGCTTTCGGTTACAGTTCGCGGCAATCATTACGAGATCTCGCGGCCGTTCTTCGTCCTCGCCACGCAGAACCCGATTGAGCTGGAGGGCACGTACCCGCTGCCGGAAGCGCAACTCGACCGGTTTCTGTTTAACACGCTCCTCGACTATCTGTCGGCAGACGAAGAGATGCAGGTCATCGATCTGACGACCACGACCCATGTCGCCCAGGCCGATCCAGTCACGAACGCGGAAGAGATCGTCGGATTTCAGCAGCTTGTTCGCATGGTTCCGGTCGCCGAGTCGGTGGCGCGATACGCGGTGGACCTCGTCCGGGCCACGCGCCCGTCCGACCCCGGCGCGCCGGATTTCGTCAGGAAGTACGTGAACTTCGGCGGCAGCGTGCGCGCCGCCCAGTTCCTGGTCCTGGCCGCCAAAGCGCGTGCTTTGATGCGCCGCCGCTATCACGTGGCGTACGACGACGTTGCGGCTCTGGTGTCGCCGGTGCTCCGGCACCGGCTCCTGTTGAACTTCTATGCCGAATCCGACCGCCTCAAGCCGGACGACATTCTTCGCCGGTTGCTCGATGCGAAACCGGCTCCACGTGGAGATTGACCATGTTCCAGCGGCTCCTCGATCCTGAAGTTCTGGCCGGCATCTCGGGACTCGACCTCGTGGCGAAAACCGTGGTCGAGGGCTTCATCGCGGGACTGCACCGTTCCCCCGACTTCGGATTCAGCCAGGAGTTCGCCGAATACCGCGCCTACACGCAGGGCGACGATCTGCGGCACGTGGATTGGAACGTCTTCGCCAGAACCGAGCGCGCCTACCTCAAGCGGTACCGTGGCGAGACGAACACGCGACTCACGCTGCTTCTCGACGCGAGCGCGTCTATGTCGTATGGCTCGCACCCTGTGAGCAAGCTCGATTACGCGCGTTACCTGGCGGCATCGCTGTTTTACCTCGCCCATCACCAGCGCGACGCGGCCGGTCTGCTGGTGTTCGACGACGAGGTCCGCAACTATCTGAATCCGTCCACGCGCCACGGCCAGCTCAGCCGGCTTTTGCACGCACTGGATAAGGCTGTTGCCGGCACGCGTACGGATTTCGAGAAGCCGTTTTTCCATTTTCAGCAGTTTCTGTACCGGCCTGGGCTTGTGGTAGTGGTCTCGGACTTCTATGAGGATCCGGATAAGGTTGTGACGACGATTCAGCCGCTGCGCTTCCGCGGGAACGAGCTTATCCTGTTTCATGTTCTTGACCCGGAGGAGATTGCGCCGCAATTTGGCCGGCCCGTTTTGCTTCGCGACATGGAAACCAGCGACACCATGGAGGTGAATCCCGAATACGTTCAGAACGAATACAGGCAGAAAATTGACGCGCACATCGAAGAGCTGCGGACGAAGGCCCGGCGCGCCGGCCTCGACTACTTTCTGCTGAACACAGCCCGCCCTCTCGACGAGGCCCTCCGCGAGTATCTCGTCGTGCGCAAGGGGAGGATGTAGATGGGCTTGGAGGGCATCACCTGTGGTGAAGAAGTATCCGTGCTACCAGTGGTGAATTAATGGGCTTTCTTACTCCATGGTATCTGCTCGGGCTGGTCACCCTTGGGCTGCCCGTGTGGTTCCATCTGCTCAAGAAGCA
>JAEHDI010000104.1 GCA_016880505.1 Bryobacterales bacterium
AGGAGGATGGGCTTGGCCTTGCTGTACGACGGTGCGGATAGCACGAAGGAGACAACCTTCGCCGGCCGGACTGCGGGCACATCTGCCAAAATCAAAGTCTGAGTTGATCGTTCTCCAACGAAGTGAATTGGGGGCTGACGAATTGCGCGTTCAAGAGCGAAGGGCGCTGACACCGTGATGACAAAACTACTGTGGACCCTGTGGATCGTCATGTTGGCTTTGGTGGTTTCGGGTGAAGTGCTGCCGGGGACATCGCCGCCTATGCGGTGGGTTAGTTCAACTGGAATCAGCGACAAAGTGCTCCACTACGGGGCATACACACTACTCGCTGGGATACCGACGCTGGGGTTCCCCGGAGTGGTTGGCGTACTGTGTGCGATGGCAATGATTCCACTCGGCGTTGTGCTTGAGTTTATCCAGAAGGCAGTGCCGGGCCGCGGTTTCGAACTGGGTGACATCACTGCCAACACGTTAGGGGTTCTCACGGGTGTCGCGGCGGGTTGGGCGGGACGGAAGATTCGGTCCCTCGCAGCGATGCGACTGCCGGAGGGCAGACACGGGCCGTAACGATGGCACGGTCGTTGCGCCACCAAAACACCAAGTCCGATCCTCACTGCCCTCCGTGAGCCGGGGATTGGAAGGCAGCCCGCCAGCACAGGTCACGTTCGTCAGTCGCCGGCCCTTCCGCGCAGAAACGTGCCCAGCGCCCGGCGGCGCTGAGGTCCAGCACGGTCTCCAGGTAATGATCGTCACCGCCGGCGAACGCGCCAACGGCCCGGCGCACGTTGTCCATGTTGAAGAACTCCGGGGGTAGACAGGCGTGGCCTTCTTCAATGATGCGCAGTCCCTCCGGGGATCGGAACAGCGGCGCCAGGAGCGGCCAGGATCCCTCCTCTGCTTCTGGTTCGGGGGATGCCAGGAGCCGGGAGTGCCGCATCCGATCTCGCCACTCCCGCAAGACGTGCAGGCCGGGCAGATTGCGGATCAAGCCGCCCCAGTCTCTACGAGCGGCGCTGATCGGCTTACCGGTGTTCGCGTCGATGACGAGGGAAGCCGGGTGGTCCATCTCCAAGAGGGCCTGCCGGAACGCCCGGCCTCGAAACCGGTCAGCGGGCCGGCTGGTCTTGGCCCAGGACCAAGGGGCGGGGTGGTAGATCGGTGAGTAAACGTCCTGCTCCTCCATCCACGACAAGAGAAGGGGGTAACTGTGGCCTGCGGCCACCCGCTGATGGAACTGGCGTTCCACGGTCAGTTCCAGCCCGTCCTCCAATACAGGCTCCAGCTCGGAAGCCAGTTGCCGGAGCCGCTGCCGCGCCACATCCTGCCCTGTTGCGCTGAGTGTTCCGTAGACCAATTCCGAACTCTGGGGATGCCAGCGAAACGAACGGCACTGCGCATAGCAGATCGCGCGATCCCCCATGATCGAGTGAAGCGGCGTCACGCTGGAGACGCGCTTCTGCCGGGGGAAAATCCTGTTCCCTTTCAGCAGCGAGTCGCAGTGGTAGGCGTGAGTCAATCCCCGGAATCCCTGTTGCCGCCAGTGCGATGCCAGGCCCAGGTGGTGGGCCTCCCAAGGCTCCCACAGGCAACCTGTGATCGGGTGACTTCTTCGCAGCACGTGGAAATAGTGATCCGAGGGGCATGGGAAATGGTAGAACCTCGCCTGGCAGCTTTCAGCAACGAGCCGCGCGACACGGCTTTCCCGGTTCTCGCGCGGGGTGACGGTGAGCACGCTGCGATCCGGTCCGGCGACGGCGAGTGCGACCCTGGAATCGAGCCCGCCACTGAGCAGAAGAACGGAATCCGGGCATCTCCAGGTTTCCGCCACCGCCTTCGCCAGAGCCCGCCGCAGAGTTCCCGCCGGGTCTCGATGCACGCGATCCGGTTCGATCGCGGCGTCGGCCGGGAGTGCGAACCGGCGGGTACTCCACTCGCCCCCGGCGCCGGCCTCGATCAATTCGCCGGGAGCCATCTGCCTCGCGTTCTCCAGGCTCGTGTCCGCCGAATAGAGAACGCCGATGGTGAGACTCTCGAGTACCGCTGGCCACTGCACGGCTGGGGCGCAGGTGGAGTTCAGCGCCAGCGTCGCCAGTTTGTCGGCGAACAGAACGCGGTCCCGGTCCGCCATGTAATAAACCGGGCGAGTTCCGAGCGGGTCCACGAAGGCTCGGAACCGCATCGGCTGGCCCGAGGGGGAGTGAATCTCAAATCCGCGAAAGCTGCCCGACCGGCCTTCGAGCCATCGAGTCAGTTCTTCTCCCTCAGCCGGCATGCGATCCGGGTGCCCCTCGATCCACAGCAGACGGGACGGACTCTGAGAAACCGCCAATTGCCGGCTGCCATGCCAGCGGGACCAGGCGGCCCGGACACCCGGCACCCGGTACTTGCCGGTCAAGTCAGGAGAACCCAGGTCAACCAGCTCAAGCGGCGGGACCGAGGATGCCATTGGTCTCATCCACAGTTCCACGCAGAATCCTGACATCTATAAGGGCTCCGAGACTCCACTTGGGCCGGGATTTCCGTTATCGGATCCCATTATCGGATCTTGGGAACGAATAGTGTTCACCCGTTTGCCTCTGTTGGAGCCGCCCGGGCCCGATTTGTAAGACCGGTACTTTCCAGCTTCCTTCGAAAACACTGACATCGTGAGCACTCAGGATCTCAAACTCGCCGCGGCCAAGATGGAAGCCTACATTCAGGAGCAGGCCGCAGCCCTTCAGGCGACCGAAAAGCCCTGCGACGGGCAAAGTAATGGGCAAAGTAGTTCGCTTGCATATCTGGGTGCCTCACGTAAGCTGTTGAATCGACTGGTGCGGACGGGGGGAGTTGAACCCCCACGCCCTTTCGGGCACTGGAACCTAAATCCAGCGCGTCTGCCGGTTCCGCCACGTCCGCGTTTGGTGCGCTTCGACGCCATCATAGCATCGGCGGACACGAATCGCAGGTCAGTCCGAGGCGCAGGCGGCGGAGGCGGCGAATACCGCGGCCGGTTCCGGGCGGCACAGTTTCCGCCGGTGAAGTCCGAGCAGGCGCGGGCCGCGTAGACCGCAGCCGCAGGCAGATTGCTCGATCGTTCCGGTGAGACCGGTGCCAAGGCGCAGGACCGGTGTGCGCAGGTTCACGAGCGACGTCATAACCAGCTCTGCATCACCGTCGTCTCGCTGGTCGAGTTCGAAGACGGCGTTCTCGCTCTCGATGTGAAGACCCTCGTGAGCCTCACATTCCCAGGCGAGCATCTCCCCCTCGAAACCGATCAACTGACTGAACACCGGGACTTCGAACACGCGCCAGAACAGGTGACGCGCCTCTTCGCTAAGGAAGCCGTGGAGGGGTAAGGTGAAGGCGATGACCGCATGACTGACGCGCGGAACACAGGCGCCGCGGTCCTCCGCCCCTTCGGCGATCGCGCGCAGAGCGCAGACAGGCCCGGCGAGGATGTTCGGACGGAAGCGCGCCAGTTTCCGCCGCCGAAGCCCTCCAAAGACCTGAACACCCTCGATTTCCTGGAACCCCTCCATCAGGACGGCTGTTCTCGGGACTTTAGGGAGGGGGGAGAATAGGCGCTGCCCTGCCGGGCGTGGAGCGGCGGGATTCCGAAACTCCGCCGGGCGGAGCCGAATCCTCGACGGATCGAGCCGGGGAAACCTGCCGATCACGTTCTCGACCGGAGCGGCTTCAGCAAGGGAGTCTAAAGATCGAAAAGCGTCACCCGTCAGCATCCGCCTGTAATACCTGGTCTTTCGAGCCGCCAGAAGAAGCCCCTGCCAACGTGCCTGCCGGGACGGAACAGGCCGCGGAACGGTCCGGAAACCCCAGCCGATGCGTAAAGTCACGTTCTGTTTCTCTTAGGAAAGGTGAGAGACGCCCCCGGTTTTTCTCAGGTTCGCTTCGCCCAGCCCAGAAGCCGGTCCAGATTCCCGCAGAGAATCGTGCGGGCGGCCTCTTCCTCGACGCCGACGTCGCGCAGCGCTCGGACTTGGTCATGGAACACGGCCGCGTGCCAGCCTCGCGGGAAGAATGAGGAATCGGTGCCGAACAGGAGACGTTGTGGCCCTGCAACGTCTAAAGCCCGGCGAAATACGTCCG
>JAEHDI010000897.1 GCA_016880505.1 Bryobacterales bacterium
GGACAGCGGACCGGACTGTTCACGTCACCCCACCTCGTCGAACCGACAGAGCGGATCAGGATCGACGGCGAGCCGGTGGATCCCGGGCTTTTCGCCAGAGCCTTCAACCAGGTCCACCGTGAGGCGGAAGCACTACTCGCCGAGGGCTCCCTCGATTTCCATCCGACGTATTTCGAGACGGTCACCGCCATGGCCTTCGTGCTGTTTCGGGATCTTGGCGTTGAGACGGCCGTTCTCGAAGTTGGTCTGGGGGGAAGATTGGATGCGACCAACGTCGTAACGCCAACACTTTGCGTAATCACGCCGATCGACTTCGACCACGAGGCGTTTCTTGGCCGCAGTATCGAGGCGATCGCCGCGGAAAAGGCAGGCATCCTGAAGTCCGGAGTGCCGGCGGTAATCGCGGCGCAGCGGCCAGGAATTCTGGCGTTTCTCGAGGAGCGCGCCGCGGTGGCCGGGACGAGGGTCAGGCCGGCGGAAGACTGGGAGGTCCATGATCTTGATCTCGACCGTCGCGGAAGTCGATTCCTCGCCATAGGAGCCGCCCGCATCCCGGTCGAGTGCCCGCTCGCCGGGGAGCACCAGGCGATGAACGCTCTCACGGCCGTCGCGGCGCTGTATGAAATGGGAGTCCCCGGCGATCGCATTACCGAGGGCATCCGCCGTGCTGTTTGGCCTGGCCGTCTGGAGTGTGTCTCCGAACAGCCCGAAATCATCCTCGACGGCGCCCATAACCCATCCGGCGCACGCGCGCTCGCCGGCCACATCCGCCGCTTCTATCACGGCCGCCGCGTCCGCTTGATCTACGGCTGTATGCGCGACAAGGCCGTCACGGAAATGGCGGGAATTCTCTTCCCGCTGGCGGACGAGGTGATTCTTACCGCGGCGGACAGCCCGCGCTCCATCCGGCCGCAGGCGCTGAGGGAACTGGTGGACCACCCCTGCATCCGGGTGACCGCGAACCTGCGGGAGGCGCTGAGGTTCGTGGACGGCGCCGCCTCCCAGGACGCTTTTTTCATCACCGGCACGCTGTTTCTGGTGGGCGAGGCCCGCGCCCTCCTCGTAAAATAGGGAGCGGTGTCCACTCTTAGAGCGCTGCTCCTGACCGATCCGCTGATCATCCTGGCGACCGCGGTGATGGGCACGCTCTCCTTCTTCGCGTCCCTCTATGACCGGAGCGGCAATCTGCCGCATCGGATTGCCCGTATCTGGTCGTGGATGCTGCTGGTCCTGAGCGGCGTGCGTGTTCACGCCGAAGGTCTCGATAAGATCACGCCCGGGGGAAGTTACGTTATTGCGTCGAACCACTTGAGCCTCATGGACACGCCGCTCCTCATGGCGTACTTGCCGGTTCAGTTCCGGTTCCTGGCGAAGAAGGGCCTGTTCAGAGTTCCGTTCATCGGCGGCCACCTGAAGCGGGCCGGACACATCCCGATTCCGCGGGACGATCCGCGTGGTTCGCTGAAGGCGATGTCCGAGGCAGCGCGGATGGTACAGGCGCAGGGGGTCTCGGCCCTGGTGTTCCCCGAGGGAGGGCGCTCCGCCACCGGCGGACTGAACGACTTTAAGGAGGGCGCCGCTTACATCGCGATCAAGGCCGGGGTGCCGGTCGTACCGGTTTCCATCGAGGGCACACGGGAGATTCTGCCGATGCATTCGGCTGTCGTCAAACCGGGTAGGGTCAGGCTTCGGATCGGTGATCCCATTCCAACCACGGACCTGAGCCTGCGCGACCGCGAGGGGCTCACAGCGGAACTCAGGGAACGAATCCTCGAACTGCTCGGCGAGACGGTGCGCTCCGCTTCCTGAGCGCCGTATACTCGAAAGAACACCAACCGGATTCCATGAGATACGCTCCTGCTGTCCTCTCAATGCTCGCGGCCCTTTCCGCGTGGACGCAAACAATGTCGATCGAGGAATACGATCCGAAATCGACGCTGGTTGTGCCTGAGCACCCGCTCATGCGGGCGAAGTATCCGTTCATCGACGTTCACAGCCACCAGAACTCGCTGATGCCGGAGGACAGTCTCGACCGGCTGGTCAAAGACATGGACGGCCTGAACATGCGTGTGATGGTCAACCTGAGCGGGGGCAGCGGCGACCGCCTTCAGCGGGGTCTCGCGAACATGAAGGGTCGGTACAAGGACCGCTTCGTAATCTTCGCGAACCTGGATTTCGCGGGTATTGATGATCCTGATTGGGGCAAGCGCGCCGCGGCGCAACTGGAACAGGACGTGAAGAACGGCGCGCAGGGGCTCAAGATCTATAAGAACCTTGGGCTGACGCTCGCAGACTCACAGGGGCGCCGCATTCCAGTGGATGACCCGCGGTTCGATCCGGTGTGGGAGGCCTGTGGGAGGCTCGGGATCCCCGTGCTGATTCACACCGGCGAGCCGTGGTCCTTCTTCCAGCCGCACGATCGGTTCAATGAACGCTGGCTGGAGCTGAAAGAGATCCCGTCGCGCGCCCGGCCGGCAGACCGCTTTCCGACCTGGGAACAAATCATGGGCGAGCAGCACAAGATGTTCGCGAAGCACCCGAAAACGATCTTCATCAACGCGCACCTCGGCTGGCTGGGCGGGAACCTCGCTGAGTTGGGCCGCCTGATGGACAAGCTTCCCAACATGTACACCGAGATCGGCGCCGTGCTGGCTGAACTGGGGCGGCAGCCGCGTTTCGCCCGGGAGTGGTTCATTCGTTACCAGGACCGGGTGATGTTCGGCAAGGACTCTTGGAACGCGACGGAATACCACACCTACTTCCGGGTGCTCGAGACCGCCGACGAGTACTTCGACTACTACCGCAAGCGGCACGCGTTCTGGAAAATGTACGGCCTGGAGCTTCCTGACGAGGTTCTAAAGAAGCTGTACTACAAGAACGCGCTCCGCGTGATTCCCGGCATCAACCCGGCAGGGTTTCCGAAGTAGCGGCGAACATCACGCCCGGCAGGCGACCTCCTCGACTCACCGACAGCCGCTCAAAAA
>JAEHDI010000898.1 GCA_016880505.1 Bryobacterales bacterium
ATCTCGCTGTATGCTCCGGGGTGTTCATGACCCTGGAACACCGCGAGCACCTTGCCGGATTGTTCCAGGATGCCCCGAACCTCGGCGGCGCTCCGGATGCCGAACGGTGGCCCCACGTCGATCCGCTGATGGACGAACACCACGGTCTTACGGTCCGTCTTCGACAGGTCGGCGCGAAGCCAGTCGCGTTCCTCGGCCGGTATCTCGGAGTCCTTCCAATCGAAGTTGTTCGCTCCGTAGGGGACGCCGTCGGCGCGAAAGCAGGCATCGAGAACGACAAAGTGAAAGCCTCTGCGGTTGAACGAATAGTGGCTCGTGCTCCCCCCGGTTGACGCCCGGACCTGGGCTTTCGTAAGCGTCGACACGCAGTGGTTTCCGAGGACGTAGTGGGTATCTTTGTGGAGTCTGCGAAGCTCGGTGAGGATTCGCTTCAAGTAACCGGTCTCGGTGGGCACATCCGGCGCCTGATCGATGCAGTCGCCAAGTTCGACCAGAAAATCCACGCGGGTCTCCTCGAACCAGGCCAGCGCCTCGCGCAGCTTCGCGATCGTGTCGCGATAATGGCGCGAGCCGGCAGGCGGCTTGTCGGCGTAGTGCAGATCCGTGACAGCGGCGAAAGTGACGGCCGGAGCCGATTCCCCCATCCCGGACGTCAGAGACAGCGCGCCGCCGCGAAGCAACAGTCGGCGGCTGAGTCGCGTGCCCTTCTCGTGCATATCGTTGCCATTGTCGCGCAATACACCCGCGGCGATGGAGGGCTATAATCACCCTGTTGGACTCGCTTTGGTCGCTCTTTACGCACTGACTGTTTTTCTCTCGGCCTTCCTGCTCTTTCAGGTGCAGCCGATGATTGCCAAGATGATCCTGCCGTGGTTCGGTGGATCGTCAACGGTCTGGAGCACCTGTATGCTCTTTTTCCAGACCGCACTGCTGCTCGGGTACCTCTACGCGCATGGACTGCGGCGGTGGATGGGGGCTCGCACGCAGGCTGTTTTCCACGGTGTACTGCTGGCGGCCAGCGTGGCCGTTCTTCCGGTGATTCCCGCGGCGTGGTGGCGGAATGGGTGGGAGGGGAATCCGTCGTGGAAAATCCTTGGGCTTCTCACCGCCACGGTCGGCCTGCCATACTTCCTGCTGTCGGCGACGAGCCCGCTGCTGCAATGGCGGTACGCAAGGACGCACGCCGGCGCCATTCCGTACCGGTTGTTCGCGCTTTCGAATCTCGCCTCTCTGTCGGCGCTGCTCACATATCCAGTCCTTGTGGAGCCGCGGCTGAGCGTCCGGCGGCAGGCAATCGTGTGGTCCGTCGCGTACGTGTGTTTCGCGGTGCTGTGTGGCGTGGCGGGATGGCTCAGCGCGCGGCGGAAGCCTGAGGGACCTGCGTCGGGAGAGGCAGCCGGCGAGTCCGCTCCGAAGCCCAGCGTCTGGGATCGGCTGTTCTGGGTAGCGCTCGCCTTCTGCGCGTCCACCCTGCTGCTGGCGATGACCAACCAGCTCACGCACGACGTCGCTGCCGTCCCCTTTCTCTGGATTTTGCCGTTGAGTGCATATCTGTTGACCTTCGTCCTCTGCTACGAGGCGCCGCGGATCTATTGGAG
>JAEHDI010000899.1 GCA_016880505.1 Bryobacterales bacterium
CGCCAGGTCATAGAATCACCTCTCTTCCCGAAGCGCCTCAACCGGCGTGAGCTCCGACGCCCTCCACGCCGGCGGCAGAGCCGATGCAAGCGCCACCGCGCCCAATGCGGCTACCGCCAGCATCGCGTTGCGGTAGCTGATAGGAAGCCCCGAGAACATCGCCGGCATCGGCAGCGAGTTGACCGCCGCGGCCAGCGCGGTCACGACGACCAGCCCGAGCGCGCCACTGAGCACCGCCAGCAGCAGCCCCTCGAGGAAGAAGTCCAGCAGAATTCGCTTCTTCGTCGCGCCCAGCGCTTTTTTCAAGCCGATCTCGTGGGTCCGCTCCGCCACTGCCGTCATCATCGTGTTCATGACGCCGACGCCGCCAAGGCTGAGCGTGATGATGGCGATCACCGCAAGAAAGATTTCGGTCGCGTCGAAGACCGCGCCGAACAGTTCCGCGCTCTTTACCGTGTCCCACATGGGCAGGGCGCTTTCGTCAAGCGGGTCGAAATCGTGCAGGCGTCCGAGCGCCGTCCGCACCTGGCGTTGTGCCGGCTCCCACTCGGTGATCGACAGCGGCCGGTAGACGAGGGTCTCGATTCTGCCTTTCTGATAGTCGGGCCACTTGGGAGGGCAATCGCGTTCCAGGCTGGTCTGCGGAATCAGGATCTTATCGTTGTCCCAGCCGTCGTAGCTGCTGTTCTGATTCTTCTTACTCATCAGCCCGACGACGTGGTACGGATTGCCGTAGATGGACACCTGCCGGCCCAGCACATCGCCGCGGTAGCCAAACAACTGTTCCTTGACGGAGGCGCCGAGAACGCACACGCGGCGGGCGTTCTGGTTGTCCTCCCGGTTCAACGTGCGGCCCGTTTCAACAGGGAGGTTTCGCAGTTGCAGGTATTCCGGAGAAGCGCCGAGCGCCAGAAACAAGCCGGAGTTGAATTCGCTGGTGGCCGCTACCTCGCGCTTGACCTCGCCTGCCACCACCGAAACCAGCGGGCACTGCTCGCGGACGACCTGTACGTCCTTGTCCCACAGCCGGATATGACGCCCGGCCCGCTGGCCGCCCGCCTGCCGCTCGGTGCGGCCTCCCCACACCAGCACGATGCTCTCGCCCAACTGCTTCATATTGTTGCGCTGGCCCTGACGGAAGCCGTCGCAGAGGGCGCTCATCAGTACAAGGGACGCGATGCCCCAGGCAATCCCGAACATCGTCAGGAAGCTGCGCAGCTTGTGGCGCCAGACATTCGCCACCGTTTGCTCGATGAAGCCGTAGATTACGCTGAGAAACCGCATCGGAATTCGGGACATGATCGGTCCCAATTCCTTTGTACGCTTCGGAGGAGAGAATAGTTCCCGGAAGTCGGATCCGGGCCAGTCTGCGGCCGGTTATAGGCTATTGCACTTTTGTCGCCGAAAAGGTCCCGGCGTAACCGGCGTACTCCCAATTGCCGGTGACCTTGCCGCCATCGACCTTCCCGGTCAGCTTCAGATCGCCTTCAAGGCCGCCTTCTTCATAGACAAGGGGGAACTTCAGTTCGAACTTGCCCTCGCTGTAGGTCCCCTTGACATCGGCCCGATCGGCAAACCTGCCCGTCACCTGCCCGCCATCGACCTTGAATGTCGCGGGCGCCTGGTGGTCGCCGTCGTCGCTGTTAAATGTAAAATTCCAGTTGCCGTCCAGATCGGTCGCGCAAAATGCTGGCACGGCGGCCAGCAGCATACAGATCATCAGTGCGAAGACACCAGTCAGTCGGAGCACACACGCCTCCTTTCGGCGCAAACCCAGAGTCTATCAAACGGAAGACACGGCTCGGATTGAACGACCGCCGCGACGGTCATCGAACTCAAACAGAGCCGCGACCGAAGGGAGCGGAAAGTGTCGCCGCCCTGTTAAATCGTCATTGCCAGGAATCCGCCGTCCACCCGGAGAATGGAACCGGTCACG
>JAEHDI010000105.1 GCA_016880505.1 Bryobacterales bacterium
GAGAAACAGATGCGGAACCTGCGCATGCGCCGCTCCTCGCCCCAGGCTTCGCACCGTGTCGTCGATGTGCCCGTTGACGGCGATCAGATCGAGATATCCGTCCAGATCCACATCGGCGAACACGCATCCAAAACCGAGCCTTTCTCGTGAGGCCGCGCCCACGCCCGCGGGAACCGCCCGGTCCACAAAGCCGCGGCCGGTCGATTCATATAGCCCCATCATCTCGTTGTCGAAGTTGGTGACGGCGATCCCCATCCGCCCGGAGCGTTGATAGTCTCCGGTGTCGACCCCCATGCCCGCCCGTGCTTTGCCGTCCTCGCTGAACGCGACGCCCATTCGAACCGCCGATTCCGTAAACGTGCCGTCCCGGTTGTTGCGGTAGAGCTTATTCGGCTGCGTGTCGTTGGCGACGAACAGATCGGGCCACCCGTCGTTATCGAGGTCCAGCATCGCCACGCCCAGCGATTTTGAAGACGGATCGAAAATCCCGCTGGGCGCCGTGACATCTTCGAATGTTCCGTCGCCTTTGTTGTGAAAGAGCCAGCACGTCGTGCCCCGATACGCCTCAGGCGTGCAGTAGGACTTGCTTTTCCCATCCAGCGAACAATTCACATCCTGCTCCGGCGACCAGCGAACGTAGTTGCAAACGAAGAGATCGAGATGCCCGTCGCGGTCATAGTCGAACCAAAGGGCGGACGTCGAAAACGCGCTCCGCGAACTCAGCCCCGCCGGAATGGTGACGTCAACGAACTGCCCTCGCCCGTTGTTTCGGAACAGCCGGTTCTGTCCGACGGCGGTGATATAGAGGTCCGGGAAGCCATCATTATTGAAATCACCCACCGCCACGCCCATGCCGTACATCTCCACGTCGAGCCCAGCCGCGCGCGTGACGTCGGTGAACGTGCCATTGCGGTCATTGCGGAACAGTCGCAGCGTGGAACGCTGGCGCTCGTGCCCCGGCCAGTCGCGGCCATTGATCAGCAGGATGTCTGGCCAGCCATCGTTGTCGTAGTCGAGAAAGGCGCAGCCGGACCCCATCGTTTCCGGCAGATACTTCGCTCCGAATGCGCCGGTGTTGTGCCGGAAACTCAGCCCCGCTTGTGCGGTCACATCGGTCAGCCGGAATCCCGGCCCCGGCGCTGCAAACGCGGCCATCAGCAGTTGCCGCCGCGTCATGGCAGCGACACCAGCCCATGCCGGATGGCGTAGACCACCAGCTCAGCGGTGTTGTGAATGTCCAGGGCGTCCATGATGTTGGCGCGATGCACGCCGACCGTATTCGCACTCAGGTTGAGCACGGTGGCAATCTCTTTGTTCGACTTGCCGCTGACAATGTGCTGCAACACTTCCAGTTCGCGCTTGCTCAGTTTCCGCTTCGCACCCGCCCCGAACGATGCCTGTTCGAGACGAGGGTCCTGCAGCCAGTCCGTCTCGAGCACGCCTTTCACCGCCGCTACCAGCTCGAGGTCGAGCGCATTCTTCAACAGGTACCCCGACGCGCCCGCCTCGCGGCTCTTGGCCACATAAGTCGGTTCAGGGTGCATGCTCAACATGAGAACGCGCACGCTCGGAACGGATTCCCTGATCATGCGCGTCGCCAGCGCGCCATTCGGCGCTGGAATCGCGTAGTCCATGACCACTACATCGGGAACCAGCTTGCGCGCCAGTTCCACGGCTTCCGTGCCGTCGCTCGCCTC
>JAEHDI010000106.1 GCA_016880505.1 Bryobacterales bacterium
CGCAAGATGACGAGTCAGCTTCGCTGGTCCGGCAAGGCGCGGGCCGATCCGTTTGCGATGTGAGGTGGTTCTTCGAAAGAAGATTCACCGCATGTCGTGAGCGCGAGGAGTTTGCGCCGATGACGGAAAGAGAATGCAACGCTTCTCGGTCAAGAAGCTGTGGAGCGTGGCTGTTGGTGAGGATGCGCAAGCACTCTCCCCGGCAGAAACGTGAAGCGGCTTTCTGAACGCGAAGCGGGAGTTCTTGGAAACTGAGACGTGCAAACGTCTCGTCCAGCAGGCGGCGAGTCCCTTTCGGCGTGCGCTGCTTACGTACAGGGCGATCTGTTCCGTTCTGACGGCATTCCATTCAGGCCTCCGCCCTTCCAGCCAGACAAACAGTTTCGGGGATAGGAGCTAGCTCGCGCGAAATGGCACTCCGCGTGCGCGCATGCACATCCGTTTGCGCTCCTGCTCAGGTCGCTTGGAGTCGGTTCCGGTCAGCAATTTGCATCCATGAGAATCAACGACAACTTCTTGGCTCCCCCCTGGAGCATTCTCAGATGCGCCAGGTGTGGCGGCTAGTGGATCAATCAGGTACGCCCGCCCACTGCTTTCTGAAAGAACGGGACGGCAGATGGCTCGTCTTCGTACGCACGGGCAACGCCATCATGCTCTACAACCGATGTTCTAGCGATGGCGCCGCCGTCCAACGGGCCAACCAAGTCCGGGAACTGTTCCGGGGGCTGGGCTGGAAAGAATCAGGGCACTGGTTCGGGACCGCTCCACTTCTCGAACTTCACACTCGCGAATGCGCGTTCCCTCAAACAGCAACAGGAAGGCGAGTCCGACCAATACACCCGAGGCGAGGGACGATACGTCCACAAGACTTCGTACGAATTGGAGGCGGAGATGCTGCGGTTGATCGCGAGCGGGCGAGAGCCGACGTGTGAGAAAGCGCCGTGAGCGTTTCGTGGGCGTTCAGGTCTGTGAGATGAAAAACCCCTGCATTCACAGGGGTTCTCGTCTTCTGGTGCGGAAGCGGGGACTCGAACCCCGATGACCTTGCGATCACTAGCTCCTGAGGCTAGCGCGTCTGCCAATTCCGCCACTTCCGCAGTGGAGAGGACAAATCCGGCGAGATCAAACGTCAAATTTTAACATGCGGCCGGCGAGGGACCTCATCTGCCGCACCCGCCTGCCGCTCGTACGTCCTCATCCGCGCTCCTTCGTCACCATGTGCTGGAGATCGCGCTCGAAGCACGGGAGATCTTCCTCGATCTCGGCGTTCGCGTTGGTGTTCAACCGCAGCGTACGGGGATTCATGACCCACGACTGAAGGAGCACCGGATCTTCCACGGTCGCCTGCCACCTGAGCGTGTTGCCCTCACGGCGCATCCGCTCGGTAACCTTCATGTCGATCGAGTGAAACCAGCCGGGCCAGCCGAGCCATGTCTCGTCGTTGAAGTCGACCGTTTCGACAACGAGCTCGTCACCTTCCCATCGTCCGCGGGACACCCCGTTCCACAATCCGACCCAGTCGGCCACTGGCGGCAGCGGGCGGCCGTCGATCGGAACGATGCGCGTCATGCGGAGCCCGTAGAGAAAGATGATCTCTTTCGGCGTGTGCACGATCTTGTCGGGCGGCCCCATCCGCGGGACGCCCTCGGGCAGACACTTGAACGCCGGATCCAGCGCGTTGCCGTCCTTGTCGAGCTCGTTGATCTTCGCCCAGTGCTCCGGCTTGTACATCGGCCGGTTGCGAACCGAGCGCTGGGAAAGTCCGCTGTCGCGCTCGAAGTTCACGATGGCGTGCGCATAGTTGGCGTCGGAACCAGCCGGTGCCGACTTGTCGAGTTCCGGTGCCCGTGCGCGCAGAAGCGCGACAACGTTGTCGCTGTCAGCAGGATTCTCGGCGCCGAAGCCCCCGCCGCCGCCACCACCCGCCCACATGCCGTTGAAGTCGGGCCTGC
>JAEHDI010000107.1 GCA_016880505.1 Bryobacterales bacterium
GTCGCCAGTCCATGGCCGGATGTTAATCCGAGCCTCCATGCCTTCGAGCGACACCGGCTCCAAGTCCAGGCGCACGTAGAGATTCGGCCCGTCGCTCCCGTAGTGAAGCTCGCGGATGAGGAACCGGTGCCCGTGCATGGCGCCTGACCGCGAATCCACCCGAGACACCCCGGAGCCGAGCCACTCAAAAAAGGACGTCTCTTCTCCGTCGATCGCCGCGCGGACC
Source organism: Bryobacterales bacterium (assembly GCA_016880505.1). Classification (GTDB taxonomy): domain Bacteria; phylum Acidobacteriota; class Terriglobia; order Bryobacterales; family Bryobacteraceae; genus JAEHDI01. Next base: position 227 of record JAEHDI010000107.1, read on the forward strand.
GGGCCCGTTGGTGGGTGGTGGTATACCGCTTCGGCCACCTTAAGGATCGTCCGCGAAAGTTCCTCCGGCGGCGCCTGCCCGAGCGCGCGGTAGACGTTGGCCAAGTGGTCTCGATAGAGCTGGTCGAATTCGGGCCGGTTCGCTGAATCATGCTCAGGACCGTACCACCAGCACCAGTCACTGCCTTCGGCGATCAACAATTCCTCTTCGGCAAGTTTGAGACGGGCGCCGTCCGAAGGTGCGCCTCCTTGCGAGCCCGACGCGACCCTATCGTACGTCTGCCGTGCGCGCAAGAGGTGCTCCCACGCGGCGTTGTCCTCTTCGGCTCCAATCCACACGTCGAAATTCGCGTTGATCCACGAGCCGGGGAAAATCCGGTCGAGGGGCTGAGGTTCGATCAGCTTGAGCGCTTCGCGGATTGTCACCGCGCGGATCTGCCGGTCCTCCGTGATCCGGCGGTAAAGCTCCCGAAGGAACGGCCTTCCATTGCGCTCGTAGTACTCCCAGGCGTTCTCGCCGTCCAGGATGACCGGAACCAGCGCGTCTCGCCCACTGTCCAGAATCCCCCGGCAATTTTCCCGGATGCGTTGAAGGAGATCCGCGGCGGCTTCTCCCGGCCCCATGCGCGAATAGACAAAACCAACCAGATCGCTCAGGAAGTGATCGCGAAAAATCACGTGGATCTCGCGCTTGCCCTGGCGCCACAGGTAGGGGCGATACGTGCCTTCGACACCGGGGCTGGCTCCGAGGGTCCGCGCCAGAACGCCGTTGTCGGTCGCGGCCCAGGTGAATCCAAGCTCGGAGGCGATCTGAAAGACTTCGTCGGAGACCGACCCTTCCGACGGCCACAGCCCCCGCGGATAGCGGCGGAAGCGGTCGCGGATGAATTGCCTGGACCGCTCCAGTTGCATGCGAGCATCCTGCGGATAGCGAAAACGGGACGGAAGCGGCACGTGAGGATGGGCTTCCGCGGCGATGTCCGAGTCGCATAGCAGGGGCAAGATTGGGTGGTAGAAAGGCGTGGTTGAGATTTCAATCTGACCCTTGGAGGCGAATTCCCGATAAACCGGAAGTACCTTGCCGAGAATCTCGGTCTGCTTCCGGCCCATCAACTCCTGGTCGTCCAGCGTGTAGTCGCGGCCTTTCCGCACCAGTTCCGCGACGGTGGAGTCGTGCTCCAGGAACTTCTCGTCAAACCAGGCAAGCTGCGAAAGCACCTGCAGATCGCGGAACGCCTGGGAGCTGAAGTACCGCCGGGCGCGCTTCACGTCGCGGTCCGAAGCCAGCCACGCATCGTACAACTCACCGTATCGTTTGAAGCGATAGATCAGCCGCGAAGGGTTTGCCTGAAAGAAATAGCGGAGGATAAACTCCTGCTCGGCGTCGGTAAGAGTCTCAGCCGGCTTCAGCGCGCATCGAAGAAACGGATCGGCCGCTTCTCCGGACGCGTATTCCTCGACTTGCAGCAGCAACGACGGAACGAGGTTAAAGGTTTGCTTCACTTCCGGGAAATCACGGAGAACGTCCACCATGCCGAAGTAGTCTTTCAGAGCATGCAGGCGGGTCCACGGCAGCCTGTACTCTTGCGAGAACAAGTCCTTGTAGAACGGCTGGTGCATGTGCCACAAGAAGCACAGATAGATTCTTGGCATCGGGCTCACCGGGAGAAAAAGCTACGCACCGGCGCGGGAGGAGACGCTCCCTCAGAACCGCGAACAGCCAGCCAGAGGATTTCGTTCAACTCATCGTCGTCGATGCGATCCTCCTCGCTGAAATCGAGGCGCGCGGAGCGGGCGGCGGCGGGCGACACGGCCGGATTGCGCTCGTTCAGCGGGATCCTGGGGGACTCAGCGGAGTAGGGTTTGAGATTGGGAGTGGTCTGGAACATCGCCGACATCGGCCGCGCACCGGCGTCGAAATGAGTCATCGGCTGGAGGCCGAGAATCAGTTCGATCGTCCGAAGCATCGAGGTGGTGTTGTACATCGTGCCATCCACGATGCCACGCTTGACGAAGGGCGAAATTACGAACGCCGGCGAGCGGTGGGAGTCGACGTGGTCGGCGCCGTTCTGGGCGTCGTCCTGAAGTACGAAGATCGCCGTCTTCGGCCAGAACGAACTCTTCGTCACGGCCTCGACGATCATGCCAAGCGCGTAATCGTTGTCGGCGACCGCAGATTTCGGGGCAACCTTGCCGGGTGAGGCGCCGGAGGTGTGGTCGTTGCCGAGACGCAGCAGCAGCAAGCGCGGCATCGCGCCCGCCTTCTCGAAACCAGCTAGGTCTCGGAGAAAGACTTTGGCTCGTTCCACGTCGGGGTAGTCCAGGTCGAACCCACGATAGTGGAGGTTGGTGACGCGCCGGAGAACCGGGTCGCGCACCGCGTCCACCTGGATTCCGTCCGCGCCGGGTTTCGGCCGGTTGGCGACGAAGTAGCCGTAATTCCGCATGGGAATCTCGGCGCCGGCCGCGTTGCTCCAAAGGTAACCGGCGGGCGGCGCGGCAGCGGCCTCCTGCCCTTCGTAGTCATAGTGCCGGCGGCGTTTGGCGTAGCTGTTGGGCCAGAGCTTCTGCACGTAATCGGGGGCGATGGCGGCGGTGGTCCAGTTGTGGCCGTCGGCGCTGACGTCCGAGTTCACATAGAAGTTGTCGAGCAGCACGAACTCACGCGCAAGCTTGTGATGATTCGGCGTGACGTCCTCGCCGAACAAAACCAGTGAGGGGTCTCCGTTGCCCTGCTTCAGATCGCCGAGTACCTGGTCGTACGTGCGGTTCTCTTTGACGATGTAGATCACATGCTCGATCGGCGTGGGTCCGCCAGGAAATGCGGGGATGGGGGTGTCCTTTCCCGTGCCGGCGTCATCGAGCTTCGAGTCGCGATAAGGGGAATTGGAAAGAACGGTCCGCGTGTGTGCCTCGAGTCGCTCGTCATCGAAAGGGTCGACAAACGAGGCGGTCCCGGTTTGCAGGCGGCCGACGTACTGGACCTGCTCGGCTCGGACCGGACCGAGGTGTGCAGCCTCGGGTCTTGCCAGCGGGTTCGGTCCCCGAGGATTCGGGTGCGAGCGAAGCCCCTTGCCGTTCAGGACGACGAGCCGGCCATCCGCGATCGCGCGAACCGTGGTTGGGTACCAGCCGGTAGGGACGAATCCCAACACCCTGCTGCGGGGTTCCGAGACATCAACCACCGCGACGGCATTCGCATCCGAACATGCCACGAAGAGACGTTTTCCGTCCTTGCTGAGCGCCAAGGCGCTCGGCGTCATTCCGGCGGGTTGGCGTGGTGTCAGGGAGACATTGATTGACTCAACCACCTGAAGGTCCTTCCCTTCCGAAACGCCGATGACGTACACGCTGTTTGTGTTGGCGGCCGCGACGAACAGCCGAGCGACGTACGGCGGCGCGGCCTCGTCCTGTTCGGACGCCTCCGGCCTGCCTGGCCGCCAGACCATGTCGGTTGGGTGCGATGCGATCCGGACGCGCCCCAGCAGGGTTCCCTTTTCCGATTCGTGATGGTAGACGGAGCCGTCGGTCCAGCTCGACACAAAGAAGGACTTGCCGTCGGGGTGGAACAAAATCCGATAGGGCCGGCGGCCCGTTTTGATCCGTTCGATCACCATGCCGGACTGAGGGTTGATGACGACCACCGAATCGCGATACAGATCCGCAGCGTAGAGCAGGCGTCCGTCCGGGCTCAGGGCCACGTCGCCGATGAAGTCCTGGTGGGTCCGCTTGTCTTCGGCAACCACCGCGAACGTTCGTGTGGGGGTAAGCCTGCCCTCCACGAACGAGAATTCGAATACGGCCGCGTGGGAGCCGCCGCCAATATAAACTAGATCCCCCTTCGGCGTAAATGTAAGCCCGAGCCACGCGTCCGGAACCGGTGTCCGTCCGGTCTCTGCCGCCGACGCGGTGTCGATCACGCTGATGGATGGCGGTTTGTAGCCGCCGTTCAGCACCAACAGATGCTTGCCGTCCGGAGTGAGCGCCATCGACATCGGGAACGTGTCGAGCGCAACCTGTTTGCCCGCCGGCGAGAGGCGCCATCCGCTGTTGAGCAGGAAGCCTCCATCGGGGAGCGGACCCACCTGTTCGCGAGGCGCGGGTTGGGAAGAAAGCAGGGCGGCCAGGGCCACCGGCAGGGTGATCAGAACAAGTCTCATTCGAGGAACCTTTGGGCGATCGGGAAGCGGCGCCCGATTCCGAACGCCTTGGAGGTGACCTTCAGCCCGGGCGCGGCCTGTTGCCGCTTGTACTCGTTCCGGTCCACCTTGTTGACCACGTCACGCACCAGCTCGAGAGGAAAGCCCCGGGTTTCGGAGATCCAAGCCGGCGTCTTGTACTCCTCTACGTAGTCGCGGAGGATGACGTCGAGGACCGCGTACTCCGGAAGGGAGTCGGAGTCTTTTTGGTTCGGCCGGAGTTCCGCGGACGGCGGCTTGGTGAAGACGCTCTCCGGAATCGCGCCGGGATGGCGGCAGTTAGCCACTCGCGATAACTCGTAAACAAGCGTTTTGGGCACGTCGCTGATGACCGCAAGCCCGCCGATCATGTCGCCATACAGCGTGCAATACCCGACCGCCAGTTCACTCTTGTTGCCGGTGGTCAGCACCAACGCACCCAGCTTGTTCGAGAGAGCCATGAGCGTGACTCCCCGTAGCCGAGCCTGGAGGTTCTCCTCGGTCACGTCTCGCGGCGCACCCTGGAACAACGGGTCGAGAACGTCAAGGAACTTGTCATAGACCCCGGTGATGGATGCCGTGTCGCACCGAATTCCGAGTCTTTCGGCTAAGGCCCGTGCGTCCCGCAGGCTGTGCTCCGACGAATAGGGGCCGGGCATCGCCACGCCAATGACGTTCTCCGGACCAACCGCGTCGGCGGCGATCACCGCGGTCAGCGAAGAATCAATGCCACCGCTCAGCCCGAGCAGAACCTTGCGGAAACCGCACTTGCGAATGTAGTCCCGCGTGCCGAGCACAAGCGCTTCGTAAACAGCCTCCTGCTCATCCGCGAGGTTTTCATGAAGATCGCCTTCGCCGGACATGGTGTCCACGAACACGAGGTCCTCCGCGAACGAAGCGGCCGAGGCGATGACCCGGGCGTCCTTGTCCATGGCGAAGCTGCTGCCGTCGAAAACGAGCTGATCGTTGCCCCCGACCTGATACACGTACACGAGGGGTAGTCCGTGCCGCCGGGCGGTTGCCGCGAAGATCTCGCGGCGCAACTCGCGCTTGTTCATGTGGTACGGGGATGCGTTGATGCTGAGCAGCACCTGCGCCCCCTCCTCGACGAGCTCTTCGACGGGGTCGCGCCGGTACAGACGCCGCTCCCAGAATTGCTTGTCGTTCCAGGCGTCCTCGCAAATCGTGAGCGCGATTTTTCGGCCTTGCAGCTCGAGGAGCAACTGATGTTCGGCGGGCACGAAATAGCGCGCTTCGTCAAAAACGTCATACGTGGGCAACAGCATCTTCACTTGCCTGAACACGATCCTGCCGTGTTCCAGGACAGCGGCGCTGTTGGTGGCGTTCTTTCCGGAGGTCGAATTGGAGCGGCCCACGTAGCCGCAGACGAGCGCAATGTCGAGCGCTGCCGTCTCCGCCGCCAGCCGGTCGAGCTGCGTTTCGGTGCGCTCGAGGAAGCTCGGCTTCTCCACGAGGTCTCGGGGCGGATAGCCGGTGAGGCTCAGCTCCGGGAATACGATCAATTCTGCTCCGCCGGCGGCCGCCCGGCGGGCCGCCTGAACCATCAAGTCGACATTCCCGGCCAGGTCGCCAACAGTGGTGTTGATCTGCCCCAGGGCGATACGCATGGAATCTCTCATTGTACAAAGCGCGTTCGGGAGACTTCGCGAGGGCTGCCAGTCGCCGGAGCGGCCGGAGGGGGTCAGCCCCCGATCGCGTACATCGGCCTGGGCGGCGCAACGAATCGGGCGGTGTTGACCTCGTGCCCTTCCCACTTGGCCGCCACGACTTCGGCGATGATACGTGCAATCTCCTCTTCCGTCGCTGCGCCTCGCAGAAGGCCCTTGACGTCCGTCTCTTCGATGGCGAAGAGGCAGTAGCGGAGTTTCCCGTCGGCGGTCAGGCGGATGCGGTTGCAGTTCAGGCAGAACGGCTTACTGATCGAGGCGATGAACCCCACCGTGCCGCCGCCGTCGGCGTATCGGTATTCGGTGGCCGGCGCCCGCGGATCGCGATCGGGGATCTCGATCAGCGGGCAGACCTCGCTCGAAATCGTCTGTACAATGTCGTCGGCCAGCAGGACCTTGTCCCGGAGCCAGAGACCTTGCGCATCGAGCGGCATGAACTCGATGAAGCGGATCTCGATGTTCTTCTCGCGGCCGAAACGCGCCAGCGGCACGACGTCAGGCTCCGTCAGGTCCTTGACGGCCACGGCGTTCAGCTTGATGGGGTCGTACCCCAGACGCCGGCAGGTCTCGATGCCCTCGAGGACCCGGTCAAAATCGTCGCGGCGCGTAATGCGCAGGAAGCGATTGCGGTCGAGCGTGTCGAGGTGGATGTTGATTCGCCTCAGCCCGGCTTCGTACAAAGGTTCGGCCTGCTCCCGGAGCAGGACGCCGTTGGTGGTCAACGCCAGGTCGGTGAGGCCGGGAATCGCGGCCAGTTTTCGGATCAGCAAGTGAAGGTTCCGGCGGACTAGCGGCTCTCCTCCGGTGACACGGACCTTGCGGATGCCCAGCGACACCGCGAGACGAACAAAGCGCTCAATCTCCTCGAAAGTGAGAATCTCTTCCCGGGGAACAAACTGCACCTCGTGCTCCGGCATGCAGTAATAGCAGCGGATATTGCACCGGTCGGTCACGCTGACGCGGAGGTTGTCGTGCAGTCGCCCGAACGTATCGCGGAGCTGAGCAGGGTTGCCCATGCGGGGTTTACTTGATAGAGAGCATTCTGTCCAGCGGAAGAAGAGCCCGCCGCATGGTGTCCTCCGGGATTTCCACGGTAGGACGCAGGTCGAGCAGGCAGTCGCGAAGCTTCTCCAGCGTGTTGCGCTTCATGTACGGGCACTCGCTGCAATTGCACTGCTCGTTGGGAACGAAATAGTAGCTCTTCTGCGGGGCCAGCTTCTCGAGGGAGTGCCGGACGCCGCTCTCGGTCATGACGATGAACTCGGAGGCGTCGCTTTTCACGCACCAGTTGATGATGGCTGACGTCGAGCCGATGAAATCCGCCATTGCCAGCACATCCTCAGGGCATTCCGGATGCGCCGCGATCAGGGCGCCGGGATGGTCGGCCCGGGCCGCTGCCACACGACGGGACGCGAACGTCGCATGAACCACGCACGTGCCCTGCCAGATCTTCATGTTCTCTCGGCCTGTCTGTTGCTTGACGTAGTTGCCGAGGTTTCGGTCCGGGAGGAACAGGACGGTTTTGTCCGGCGGGATCGAGTTGACGACGTCGACGGCGTTTCTGGACGTACAGAGGATGTCGCTCTCCGCCTTCACGTCTACCGACGTGTTGATGTAGCTGACGATCACGTGATCCGGATACTTCTGGCGGTAGGCCCGGATCGGTTCCACCGGGCAGGACTCCACCAGACTGCAACTCGCTTCGGGGTCGGGCACCACCACGATGCGGCTGGGGTTCAGAACTTTGGCCGTCTCGGCCATGAACCAC
>JAEHDI010000108.1 GCA_016880505.1 Bryobacterales bacterium
CGCTGGCGGAATCTCTGCGCCGTCTGGAAGGCGAGCCCTTGGTGACGGTGGAAGGCGCCCCGTATGTCGCAGCCAACCTGGCCAGGAAGAACCGCCAGAATCGGTTTTTCCTTCACCTGGTGAACTATGACCGGCCGCTCAAGGACGTGCGGGTGAAAGTGAATCTCGACGGCATCGCCGAGTCGATAAATGCCAAAGGTCTACGCCTGTACTCTCCTGACGCGGTTCCCAAGACGGTCAATGTTACCAGGGCCACCGGCAAATCGGTCGAGTTTACCGTGCCGGCTCTGGAGGTGTACGACGTAATCACCTTCGACTAGGGTGTCCGGACATCATCCCGCGCCATATCGAGGAAGGGGCGTGAAGTGGGTTCAAGAGGAGGACCTATGGGGAAGTCCATCGTAACGGGGCGGCGCGCGTTTATGAAGTGGGTGGGCGCGCTCCCGCTGCTTGGGTACATCGCCACCCAGGGCTTTGTGGAGAAGGCCTTCGGCGGCGCGAAACGGAACTACGGCAAGAATATTTACACGCGCATAGGCGTCAGGCCGGTGATCAACGCGCGGGGGCCCTGGACTTACATCAGCGGCACGCTCGAGCTGCCCGAGGTCAAGGCAGCGAAGCAGCAGGCGGCCGAGTACTTCGTGGACATGTGGGAACTGCAACGTGCCGTGAGCCGGCGGCTGGCGGAGCTTTCCGGCGCCGAAGCGGGAATGGTCACCTCCGGCGCGGCAGGCGCCATGGCCGCAGCCACCGCGGCCTGCATAGCTGGGACTGATCCGGCCAAGATCTGGCAGCTTCCCGACACCACCGGGCTGAAGAACGAAGTCGTGATGTTCGGTGGGCGCAGTCTGTTCGACAGTGCGATCCGGCTGGCAGGCGGCAAGCTCGTGGTGGCAAATACCTATGAGGAGCTGCAGGCGGCCCTGAACGAAAACACGGTCATGGTTTACACGACCGCTCGCGAAGAGGGGTTGGAGAAGGCTTTGCCCATCACCAAGAAGGCGGGCATACCCATACTGGTGGACTGGGCGGCCGGCGTCCCCCCGATCGAGAACCTGTCACTGCTGGCCAAGATGGGCGTCGATCTATACACATGCAGCGGAGGCAAGGGTTTGTGCGGTCCCCAGTGTACGGGCCTGCTGCTGGGCCGAAAGGACCTCATCGAGGCCGCGCTTGCCAACTACAATCCCTGGGAAGGGGCAGTCTGCCGGCCCATGAAAGTCGGCAAAGAGGAGGTCATGGGCTTGCTCGCAGCGGTGGAAGCATGGAAGAAGATCGACCTGGCCGGTCTGAATCGGGAATGGAGCAGGCGGGTGAAGCGCATCGCGCAAGTGGTGGAAACGGTGCCGGGCGTGACCACGGAGACCCAAACGATCTATGCCTCTGAAAGCCTCACGGTGAAATGGGACGAAGCGGCCTTCAAACTCACCATTGCCGAATGTGCCCACAAGCTGCGGGACGGCACGCCGCGCATTGAAGTCCTGACGGCGCACAATCCCAGCGCGGTTCCCGGCGCCCGCGAGGGCGACCTCAAGAACCCGCGCTCATCGCGGGCCGACCAACTGCGAATCGTTTCGCTGACCATGCAGGCCGGTGAGGAACTGCTGGTGGCTCGGCGCCTACGCGAGGTATTGACCGAGGCGCGGAAGAACGCCTGAACGTATCGGGAGACCGGTGAATGGGAGACTTTGTATTGCTCGCATGATTGCTAGTAGCGTCAGGGGCGAAGGCGGCGCCGCGATCTCTGATCCAAGTGCGAACAAGCGCCGCCGGGCCAATAGTGCTCAAGAGCAGCACGGCCGAGTTTCGGACTACACGTGCCGGCTATATTCAGACCTTTCTGGCGCGAAGCGGGAAGGCGTACGGGTATGACGATCCGGAAGGCTATGCGATCGAAAAGGACGGCAAGATGTACTACGCCTTTTTCGCCACTGCCCAGCCGCAATGGAAGGGGGAGATCGAGTTGCGTGGGCTAACGGCCGGGCAGTACAGGGTTGTCAATTACGCGGACAGCCGGGATCTCGGCACCGTCGACGCCCGCAACCCCAGGCTTTCCGTCGAGTTCAAGGATAATCTGCTGTTGGAAGTAACCAAGATGTAGATCGCCCGGACCCGGGAGAATTGTTATGGTCGAAAGCAGACAGTTGGCTGTCCTGCTCATGACTCTCAGCCTCGATGCAGTCCTGACGGGTCTCCTGCAGGCCCAGGCTCGCGTGGAAGGGAAGAATATCCGCATCGAGTTCAACTCATCGCTACACAGCCGCGTCATCGCCAGAATGGGAGGCAAGGAGATCGTCGTCGGCCCGTTCTCGCCGTCCGAATTCGTGACGGTGAGCGGAACCGAAGTGAAGGATTTCCGTCAGACGGGGCAAAATACGGAGCCACTGGCGGACGAGTTGGGCCGTGGCCGACGCCTTGTGATCACGGGTGAGGCTGCGTCGCTTACCAAAACCGTGGCGGTCACCGTCTATGACGAGTTTCCACGACTGGCATTCTACGACGTTCAATACATAAATACCGGAACCTCGGACTGTCAGGTGGCAGGCTGGACGAATCAGCACTACTCTATCGCCGCCGGACAACCCGCCGGCGACCCGGCCTTCTGGTCCTATCAGAGCGCGTCTTACTCGAAGCGGCCGGACTGGGTACTCCCGCTCAAGCCGAAGTTCCACCAGGAAAACTTTCTTGGGATGAACTCTTCTGACTACGGCGGCGGCACGCCCGTTGTCGATATCTGGCGTAGGGATGTGGGGATCGGCGTAGGCCACGTCGAGTTGACGCCCAAGCTGGTATCGCTGCCGGTGGACCAGGTAGACGATCACTCAGCGGAGGTCGCCATCAGGTATGAGCACGCGGAGACTCTCAAGCCAGGCGATACCCTCAAGACGTTTCGCACGTTTGTGGCGGTGCACCGGGGCGATTACTTTCAGACCTTGACCGAGTATCGCAAGGCCATGCTGAAGCGAGGCATCAAGTTTGACCCGGCGCCGGCCAGCGCCTTCGAGCCGATTTGGTGCGCGTGGGGCTTTGGCAAGGATTTTACTCCTGCGCAGATCGACGGCGTGCTGCCCATTGTGAAGAAGCTGGGCTTCGGGTGGGTTACGGTAGACCACGGCTGGCAGACCGCGGAAGGGGATTGGTACCTGAACCCGAAGAAGTTTCCACACGGCGACGCGGATATGAAAGCCCTCGTCCGGCGAATCCACGCGAATGGACAGAAGGCCCAACTCTGGTGGGGACCTCTTATCGCAGGACCCGAAAGCGAAACGCTCAAGGCCCATCCGGAGCAGGCGCTGCTGAGTGCGGACGGTGCGAAACAGCGGATCACGTTCTGGAACGGATGGTATTTGTGCCCGGCCGATCCGCAGGTGGTGGACTATTTGCGGACGATCGTGGTGAAGGCGTTGAGGGATTGGGACTTCGATGGACTGAAACTGGACGGCATGCACATGAACGGCGCGGCTCCATGTTACAACCCGGCACACAAGCATACCCGGCCCGAGGACTCAGTCGAGGCGATGCCCCAGGTATTCAAGGCGATCTACGACACGGCGCGAAGCGTTAAGCCGGATGTACTCATAGAGTGGTGCCCGTGCGGCACGTCGTTCAACTTTTACACGCTACCCTATCTGAACATGAGCGTGGCGTCGGACCCGCGAGGGTCGTTCCAAATCCGATCCAAGGGGAAGACGCTCAAAGCCCTACACGGGGACTCAACGGCTTACTTCGGCGATCACGTAGAGCTCAGCACCGGCCGGGACGATTTCGCCTCCACGATCGGCGTCGGTGGTGTGGTGGGAACGGAGTTCACCTGGCCGCCAGGCGCTGGCGGGCGCACTCGTGGCGAGCTGACACCGGGGAAGGAGCAGACCTGGGCGAAGTGGATCCAGATCTATCGGGACAAGATGCTGTCGCGAGGCGAATACCTGGGCGACCTGTACGATATTGGCTTTGACCGGCCGGAAACCCATGCCATCCGCAAGGCTGAGAACATGTACTACTCCTTCTACGCGCCCGACTTTAAGGGTGTAGTCGAACTCCGCGGCCTCGGCAGCCGCAGCTACACGATCACGGATTTTGTGAACGGGAAAACTCTGGGCTCGCTCCGTGGTCCAGCCGCAAGGCTGGAGGTGCAATTCCAAAAATACCTGCTGCTCGAAGCGAAGCCGGACTAATCGATGACGACGACGTCGTATACGTCGATGCTGGGTATCGTGAACGCCACCTCGGGGCCCCGGCCCGAGACATCTCTGATCTGCTTGGAAACATCATCCGGGGAGAGTAGCCGGATGCGTGTGGTATCGATCTGCTTCGAGGTTCCCCGGAGGTTCAGCCGAACGGTCACGTTGTCCACAGGCTTCCCGTAATTAATGAAGTGCGCGATCACCTTGGGTGATCCACTCTTCCTGACTACGTTCACAGTGACATATTCCGCGTTCTGTACGGCAATCACGGGATCGCCCGACAGCCTCAGCAGCTCGCGTTTGAATTCATCTCTTACGGACTGCTTTTGAATGTCCTGAATGGTCGAGGCCGGCAAGGTTGCCGAGGAGATCTTCCTTATGGCCTCGGAACTTCCAACGGTCAGGATCTGACCTCCGGAGCGCCTATAGTCTTCAAGCAGCCGAAGGTGGATGTCATCCAGCCAGGCGATATCCGGGATCACAAGGGTCTTGTATGCGGCCAAGTCCTTTTCGTTCAGCTTGGGAATGAGCAGGACGTCGTACAGGAAATTCAGTTCTCCGAGCGCATTGTAGAGCGGCGCCCGCGGGAGGTGCAGTTCGAAGCTAGGTATCGCCGGAAGCGCCACGAGACCAACGTTGCTCACCGTCCTCACATTGGTGGAGAGATCCTCGTTCTCATCGAAGAATGTGTTGTAGCGGCATATGTCGCTCCAAGCGGTCATCGCAAGATGGTTGTCTTTCTGCACCCAGCCTTGGAACATCGTCCGGCCAGCCTCGGCTATTACCCAATGAGACTGGAATGCCCATGCCTCCGCCATCGGCCTCTTCCAACCGCATTTCATGCCATCCTTCACATCGTGCGCTCCGGGATGCGGGGCCCCTGGATCGGCCCCCTCGTACTTGCTTTCGTAAGGCTTCCACCCATCGCCCGCTGCGTAGTAAAAACGCGCCTGGGCAACATTATTCACCCACTTGCCGTCCCACACGCCTGGCTCCTCGATCGCCTCGGTTTTGGTGAAATCGCAGAGCTCCTCGACGACGATATTGCCCTTGCAGTTGCCGTACATCGGGATGTTCTTGTTCTTTCGATTGGTCAGATCACGGAGTTCGGCGAAGAACCGCACCAGGTCGGCGGTCCCGCCGATGGCCCAGTCGTAATAGAACGCATCGGCGCCGGCATCGAGAGCGATCTCGGCGACCTTTAGGACTTCGTTCCTGTAATCCTTGTTGCTCAGATCCGGCCAAAAAGCCCGTCGGGGCGTGCGCCAGCGAGGAATTCCGTATTCGTCCTTGCTGATCCAGTCTCTCATGTAAGGGTACAGAAGAACGCTTTCGAGGCTGATTGAATTCAGCCGGATGGGCTGGGCGCCGTTGCCGCCATCGTACATGATCTTGATTCCCGCGGCGTGACATCTGTCAAAGAAGTCCTTGTAAGTCTTGTACTCCTGAGTTTGTGTGTCGGTCGGAGTCGGCATTTGCAGCATCACTACGTTGATGTGAGCTTCCTTGAACATCTCGAACATCCGGTTGAGAAGCGCAAGGTCCACTCCGGCGCGATAAAAGCGCAATTTGCCCCGCTGCGCCCAATCCGCGAGCTCGCTCTCCTTCCTTTTGTTCGTGCTGTCGGGATTGGTGACGAAGTCGAAGTCGGCGATCGTGGTAGCCGCGGAGACGGGAAGATACGTCACCCGCGCGTCACGCCCCGTCCGCTCGGTTACATCTTCGATGCGGGCATCCACGACCTGGTAGGACTCGGCGCCGACGCTTCTGGAAAACACCACCCGATTAAGCCCCGCGCGAAGGTGATCCGGCCTGAGAGGGATGACGATCTTGGCGAGCAAGCCGCCCGGCGATGGCGGGATCTCGTACGGGTTGCCGTTCAGGTCAACCCTGCCGACGCCCGCGGCCTTGAGGCCCTCGGCCAGCACCACGAGTCCCGGGTTAGCGAGCGCACCGGGAATATCGACGACCACTACATACGCTCTGACTTCACCAGACCGTGAGTCCCGGCCGGTAGCTCCTGCCGAGCCGCGGTCGGATCCACCGGAAACGCTGATACACTGATACGTTTTGGCCGGGGCAGAATACATTGCGGAACCCGGAAAGACGAGCAACGACGCAACAAGCGCTACACCATAACGGTCCTTCGGAATCATTTCATCCTCTCGAATTATCGCTGGAACACTTGCCGGGGTCTGTCCGAATGAGGAGGAGGGAGCGGCCGGCACGGCCAGCCGCTCCAAGCTGTTACCACGAGAGCCTTACGGTCAACTGGGTCGTCCGCGCCGCGCTACCCGAGTTGCGGGTGGCGAGCACGCCGTTGGCCGCGACGCTGGTGGGGTTATTCGGGTTGTTAAACACGTTGAAGAAGTCGACGTTGAAGCGTAGGTTCAGCTTCTCGGTGAGCCTCACGATTTTGAACAGCGAGGCGTCCTGGAACCACTGCCGGGGACCCGGTGAGTACTGGTTGCGCCACGGCGGCAGGCTGGTGTTGTAGGTGGCGCGCTGCGTCTTCCCGTTGTTGAGCTTGAGCCACACGGTGTTGGTGTCCCAGTACGATTCCAGGTCGGTTCCCGGCGGGGCGTTCGGCGGCAGCTCCGTCTGTCCCCAGGGTATCAGCGGTTGGGCCGCCGGCTTGTAGTCTGATGGCACTCCCATTATCCCGTTGGGATTGCCATCCTCATCGTGGCTATTGATCAAGTTCGACGGGATATAGCCGTTCCACCATAAGTAGCCCGGATAGCACCGCCCGCTGCGACAGTCCTGAATCGGGTACTTGTAGCCGTAGACCTCGATGTTCTGATCGGTCCGATAGTAGGTGGCCGGCAGCGACCACCAACTGCTAGTCACACTGCCGAGACCGGCGATCTGCCAGCCGCCCACGATTTTGTCCAGAACGCTATGCATGTTGGTGCCGAAGCGTTTCCCCCGGCCGAACGGCAGCTCGACAATGAAGTTCCACTGGATGCGGTGATGCGGGGTGTTGGGATCCATCCGGTAGTTCAGGAACCGGTTCCGTTCCTTCAAGTCGGTGGGGACCGCGTCCGGCATGTAGAAATTTAGCGAGTGGATCGTCTCCCCGCTCTGCGTGCCGTCGGTGTCACGGTTGGTGAGGAGCGTCTTGGCGGTCCGATAGAAGACCTGGAAGCCCAGCCCGTTATGGTAGCGTCGCTCGAGTTCGAACTGAAAGCTGGTGTGGTTGGACCAGCCGATCGAACTGAACATGTTGATTCCGCCATAGACGGTTTGATCGTAAGGCCGGGTCGCGACCCCGGCGAACTCGCCAGTCGGCAATGGCTCGCCGCGGCTGGCATACCAGACATAGGACGGGGTGGAGTCGTTATAACCCACATACTGTTGCTGGTTGTACCCATGGTTGCCGACGTAGGCCACTCGCACTACCGTACTCGCCATCACTTCTTTCTCGAGGGTGAAGTTCCAGTCCGCCACCCCACCGTCGGTGTAGTTGGACGGCAACACCCGCGCCGAGAAGCCCCGGGTGAGCGTGCTGGCATTGTTGACGTCGATGATGTCGTTCGTACTGTTCACCCCGGCTATATACGTCGGTACGCTTCGTAGCCCGTAGTTGGGCAGGCCGTCGGGCGACAACGCCGGGTCAGTCACGCTGTAGGAGAACGTTGCCGACCCCGGCGGCGAAGAGTATTGGTTCTCCGCCCAGTCCTGCATTTTCTGCGGGTAGTAGGACATCCGGAAACCGCCGCGCACCACGAACGCCTTGGCTCCATCCAGCGCTCGATAGGCAAAGCCGAGCCGCGGGCCGAGTTCCCTCCAGTTCGTGTACATCAGGTGCTGCGGCAGGCCGGCCTCGTTATAGGGGATGATCTTGCCGCCATAGCCTTGAATGGCGTTCACGATCGAAGGCAGCGATATTTTCTGCTGGAGATACTTGTCGACCGACTCACCCACCACGAACGCCCGCTTATCGAGGCTGAAACCGATCAGCGTGCCCCTCGCATCGTAGATCGGCGGCCGGACCTCGTAGCGCAACCCCAAGTTCAACGTAAGCCGCGGCGTGACCTTCCAGTTGTCTTGAAGGTACCCGGCGTATTCCCGCCTGCGGAAGTCGAAGGCCGGCCGCAGGAAGTTCACGTTGTAGTCCATGATTCCGAGAAACATGTTGGCCATTCCGTGGCCCGTGTACTCAAACGGCAGCGGGTCATCGGAGGTCGAATCGGGGTCGTATAGCGAAGTCCCTAGCGTGGCGTAGCTGAACGGCCCGTTCGGGTACGCTGCCCGGGAGTTGTTCAGCAGTTCGAACCGAGTATGGACGCCGAACTGGAATTCGTGTTTTCCATGGACCTTGGTGACATTGTCCTGGAGCGAGACGAAGTTGGTGATGAGCGTGAACAGACCGTCGGTGCCGAACGTGTACTCGCCGAGGTCAAAGCCCTCGAAGCTGGGCCAGTCGACTTCATTGAACGGGTTAGGCAGCCCCAGGATATCTCCGACGTAGTTCGTCTTGCGATCGCCCATTCCCCGAAAGTGGTTTTCGTGGGACGCGCTGCCCACCACTTCATTGGTCATCGTCGGGGACAAGGTGTGTACCCAAGTGACGCCCACGGTGTGGTTCGGGCGGTCGTAGTTTTCGGTGCCGGCGACTCCGTTCAGCATCGGCTGGCCGCCGTAGCTGGTGAGCCGCTTGTAAGTGTTGAACGAGTACCGGCCGTACAGCAGGTCCGCATCCGAGATCCGGTGGTCGATGCGAATACTGGTGTTGCTGCCGTTGGTGTAGCCGGCGAACGGACCCACCCAGTTGACGTCGATCAGCGGGTTCACCTGGGGCAAGGTTGGCAGCGGGGTAATGCTGAACAGGTACTTGGCCGTGGGGCTGATCCTGGCCGGGTCAATCATGTTCGCCACGCCGTTGTAGGTGAGCGGCTGCCGCTCCCAGGTGACCGGGTCCGTGGTGGACGGATCGTAAAGCTGGTACTGCCGGCCGGAATCATCCACCAGCCCGCGGAAGTCCCCGTTTCGCATCGCTTCGGTCGGCACCGACCATTGCTGCGTCGAGGAAGAGAGGTTGCGTGAGGCCTCCCAGGCGAAAAAGAAGAACGACCGGTTTCGCCCGTCGTACAGCTTGGGAACATAAATCGGCCCTCCGGCCGAGGCGCCGAATTCGTTGCGGTTCAAGAACGGCGGTTTCTGGAAGTTATCCTGCCGCCGGCGGGCCACACCGTAGCCGCTGTTGCGGTTCGTTTCGAACAGCGAACCATGGAGAGCATTCGTGCCGCTCTTGCTCGATAGGATGATCGTGGCCGGCCGCGTGAATTTCGCCGAGGAGTTATTGACTTCCATCTGGAACTCCGCAATGGAATCCAATCCCGGCGGACGCCCGAAGTCCCATCCCTCGTAGCTCTCGTTCACCGCCGTGCCGTCGAACAGCGTCACGCTGGTGTTGGTCCGCATCCCATACGCCTGGGGGATGCCGGTGGAATCGATACCCGGAACGGTGGCGAGCAGGTTCTGATAGCTGCGCCCATTGATCGGCAGTTGCTCGATGCGCTGCCGTTCGAGCACGTGGCCCAGCGTCGGAGAGTCGACCCTTACCATCTGGGTGATGTCTGCAACCTCCACCTGAGTTGCAGTCTGGCCGAGCTGCAGAACACCGTCCACCTCGGCATCCTGCTGCACCATCACCGTCAGCGTGCCCTCGAATTTCTGGAAGCCTGAGGCCTCGATGGTTATCCGGTAGCGACCTGGAATCACGCTGGGGAATGCAAAAATGCCGACATCATTGGTCTTGGTGGTGCGTGTAACATTGGTGTCGATGTTGGTCAGCTTGACGGTGGCTGCGGGA
>JAEHDI010000900.1 GCA_016880505.1 Bryobacterales bacterium
ACCTGGGTCACGGCGGACGACATTCATTCTTGGCTAAGCGCCGAGAGTCTAGTCGCCGACGCTATCAAGGTAATTCGCAACCCCGAAACGCAAGAGTCGAAAGGCTTCGCATTCATTGAGACCCCGAACTCGGAGGAGATGCAATCGATCATCCGCCGTTTTGACCGGGCGCCTTTGGAGGACCGCCTTCTGCGGGCCAACCCGGCTCAGCCACCCAAGTCAAAGGGTGCTCCGCTGGTGAGACCCACCGCGCAGCGGCCCGTGCATAGGGCAGGCAAGAAGCACGTCAAGCGCGGCCGGCCCGATCAGCAGTCGCTGCAAAGCGCGTTCGCGGAAGAACTCGCCAAAGCCCTCTAAAGTCATCCAAACCGCCCGAAAGCATCCCACACCGGCCCTGGCGTCGCCGCCGCGAGGGAGTCCTTCTCCCTTCCAGGCGTGCCTCCCGCATCGGTGGTATACTCAAGTTCGCGGGACATTATATTTGGCATCTTCAAGACTAACAGCCCCGTGAAACGAGGGTTGATCTCGTGAAAGACCTCCTCCTCATACGTACCCTGTTTGTCCTTTTGTTGACCTGCGCCAGCCTTTTCATTCAACCATTTGGCGTTCCAATGCCGTGGTCAGGAGCGATCGGCTTGGCTCTCGGTCTGGTCATCGTGTTCTTCGAAATCCGGGTCAAAGAAGTGAGCCTGAAACGGCTGATCGGAGCGGCCGTCGGTTCAGTGCTGGGCATCTTCGGAGCGTTTCTGATGTCCCTGGTGCTGTCGAGGGCCCTGCCGAACAACCAGAACACCGTACCTTTCGTTCAGATCGGACTTCTACTGTGGATGACCTACGTGGGCCTGGTGGTAGGCGCCAGCAAGGGCGACATGCTAAACCTTGCGGCTCTCGGGGGCATCTTCGGCGGAGAGAAGATCGGAAAGCAAACCTTCAAGATTCTCGACACGAGCGTGATCATCGACGGGCGCATCGCCGACATCGCAGAAACCGGGTTCCTGGATGGCATCGTCGTGATCCCACAGTTCGTCCTGCGGGAATTACAGCTTGTTGCCGATTCGGCGGACTCGATGAAACGTAACCGGGGGCGGCGGGGCCTGGACATCCTTCAACGGATCCAGAAAATGCCGCAGCTCAACGTGCAGATCCTCGAGGACGACTTTCCGCACATCCGCGACGTGGACATGAAGCTGATCGAGCTGGCCAAGACCTACGACTGCAAGATCGTCACCAACGATTTCAACTTGAACAAGGTGGCGCAATTGCACGGCGTCGAGGTGCTCAACATCAACGAACTGGCTAACGCGTTGAAGCCGATCGTTCTGCCGGGCGAAGTCATGCGAGTCTTTATCTTGAAGGAAGGTAAAGAATACAACCAGGGAGTGGCTTACCTGGATGACGGTACCATGGTCGTCGTGGATAACGCGAAGCGGATGATCTCAAAGACCATTGACATTTCCGTAACCAGCGTGCTTCAGACGACCGCCGGTAAGATGATCTTCGGCCGATACGACGAGAAGATCCACGCCATTCATGAAAAGGCGCCCAGCGAGCGGCACGAACGCATACACAAGGAACAGCAGGCGGGCGCAGCCGCCATGCCGCCCACCAGGTAGCACGGGGCGTGAGCGGGACGCCGCCGCCGGCGTGACATCGACAAGACCATGAAGGTAGCCGTGATTTTACCGGCCGCGGGGCTAGGTACCCGCATGGGCCGCACATCCCCCGAAAAAGCGGGCACGAGCCGCAAGCAGTTCATGCTGCTGGACGGCTCTCCGATCCTTCTGCACACGATTCGTAAGTTCGTTTCGTGCGCGCTGGTGAGCGAAATCGTCGTTGCCTTGCGCTCCGAAGACAAGGCGTGGGTAAACGAGATGCTGACCTTGGAGTCGTTGCCCAAGCCGGTTCGACTGGTGGAAGGCGGCGACACCCGCCAGCAATCGGTCGAGAACGC
>JAEHDI010000901.1 GCA_016880505.1 Bryobacterales bacterium
ACCGCCATTCGGCAGGCCATCGAGACCCGGAAGGCCAGGTCAAGCGGACAGCTCGGCTCCTTGCCGGAACGGATGCAATCCAGGAAGTTCTGTACGTGCGCAATGTCGAGATGCTGCTGTCCCTTATCGATCGCCTGTCCCAGGATCGGGGTTCCCTCGGGCCGGTTGACCCTCTGCGGCCGGTATCGAACCTGTTCGCCGCGGAAGATGGTTCCGTCGGTGCCCAGCACGTCTTCGGACACACGCAGTTCGTCGTTTCCGAAACCCGAATCCCAGGTGAACATGAGATCTCCCGGGTGAACCATCGCCGCATTCATGGTATCCGGCACTTCCCGTCCGTCTTTCCAGAGGAACACTCCGCCATTCGCGCAGACCTTGGAAGGAGTTTCGAGATTCAGCACCTTGTACCAGAAGCACAACTGGTGTGACATGTTCTCGTAGAAGTTACCCCCGGAATAGTCCCAGAAGAACCTCCAGTTCAGGAAACGATTGGCGTCAAAGGGGCGGTCCGGGTTTTCCCCGAGGAAAGCCTTCCAGGCGACGCGCTCGGGCGTCATGTCCGGAGGAATGGGGCGAGTCCACTGCGGTTTTCCATGCGGCGTATTGCGGTACATGTGCGAATGGATTTCGGTGATCTTGCCGGCGCCACCCGTCCGCAGGATATTCAGGGCATCGGCGACCTGGCCCGAGGAGCAGTCCTGGTGGCCGATCTGGACGGTCAACTTGGGGGCATTGCGATGGGCGGCGCGCATTCGCTTGGCGTGGGCCACGCTGAAGGCCATGGTCTTTTCCTGATAGACATGCTTGCCGGCCTGGAGCGAAGCCACGAATTGCTCGCAGTGCAGATGCTGGGGCGTCGCAATGATGACGGCGTCGATGGACCGGTCTTCCAGCAGAAGGCGGTAGTCCATGTAGGTCTTCGCTTGCGGAGCCTTGGCCATTTCCTTTGCCGGCTCCAGCCGGCCGGACCAGGCGTCGGCAAAGGCCACAAACTCGGCATTGGGATCCCGCATCGACCAGATCAACTGGAGTCCCCGGAAGCCCGGACCGATCATGCCCAGGCGGATGCGGTCGTTGGCGCCGAGAACTCGCGAAGCAGAGAGCGCCATCCCTCCGGCGACGTTGGTCATCTTCTTGACAAATGTGCGGCGTGAATTCATGATTGCTCCTTTTTCTTTCAACACGACGTTTTCCGAGCCTCGACCGTCAGGGAGCGGTCAGCAGGCTTTCTCAGCGACCTGTTAATCCCGGACGGTTGCGCTCAAGCCGGCCTCGCAGCCGGCTTGAGCTGTGCGCAGCCCCACTCGCGGGGGCCTAGAGGGTGGGGCTAGAACGTGGCCCTAAGACTGAACTCGAACGTGCGCGGCAGTCCGTTATATCTGCGGTTGTACTGCGCACCGTAACTGTTGGCGGAATTGATCGTCATCCAGGGCCAGAGGTTGGGGTGGTTCGTCGCGTTATACGACTCAAAACGGAACTCCCCTTTGACTCTCTCTCGGATCGTGACCTTCTTGCTGATCGCCCCGTCCGTTACCCACATAGCGGGCCCGCGGAGGAAGCTGACTTGCTGTGAGAGCGTCCGGAGGTGGTTTGAACCGGGTTGGAGGGCGGTATCCGTGTTTAACGCGGAGACGTTGAAGAAATTGTTTGCGTCGCGCTCGCCGTTGAGGTCGCGCAAAGTTTTGCCTGGCAATAGGAGCAGATCGGTAAGAGAGGCCGGGTAGCCCTGCTGGGCCTTGAGGGTTCCCGAGACCTGCCACTCGCCGAAAATGTAGTTGAGCAAGCCGTGCCAGGAACCGCCTAGCAGCCGGCCTTTTCCGAAGGGCAACTCGTAGACGGTGATGGCGTTGAATATCAGCCCTGGGTCGGCGCCGTTGATCATCTTCGCCGGGTGCGCGTCACCCCCGTTCAGGTAAGTGGTGGAGTCCATCTGTCTCTGCCAGGTAAGGTTGCCTGAGAAGCTGAACCCCCGGTGGAAGCGGCGCTCGACGCGCGCCTGCAAGGAGTGGAACATGCTCGAGCCGCTCGTGGCGGTCGCCCGAATCGCTCCGAACTGCGTATAGGGCTGAAGCAGTTGTCGAACGGTCGTGGTGGCGCCGCTCAGGTTGGGCAGTTTCTCAGTCATCCCGGCGTAGGGATTGGGCACTCGGGCATTGAGCACCGCCAGGTTGTCTCCATCGTATACGGGGGAGCTGGACAGGTATCGCTGCGGAACCAGGTTGAGGTTCGTACATGGGACACCCGACATATAACATCCGTTGGTGACCGGCAGGTTCACGCCCTTGGCGCCGACGTAACTGGCATCCAGAAGAACCTTGCCCGGCAGCTCGCGCTGGAGGCCGAACGACCAGTGCACCGAATACGGCTCCTTCGGGTTGAGATAACCCACGAAGATGGTGTTGCCGGCGCTCAGGTCCGCGCCAAGCGAGCTTCCGACCGCCGGCAGCAGGCCGTTGGGGAACGGATTGAGCAGGCTGTTCGCATAGGTAGCGCCACCGTCCACAGAGGAGGCGATACTGGTGTCCCGGGTGAACCCGTCCTGGATGGGCAGGAAGTTGCGGCCGACACCGAGCGAGTCATAGAAGATGCCGGCGCCGCCGCGGATCACGGTCTTATTGTCAAGCTGGTAGGCAAGGCCGGCACGGGGCAGGAATTCCTTCCAGTAGGTCTTCCAGGTGCCGCGGTTGCCGGGGCTGGCGTAGATATAGCCGCCCCTCACGTTGTACGCGGAGGGGAAGGCCGCCAGCCAGTTCGTAAGCGTGGCCGTCTGGGCCGGGCTCAGGTTCGCCCCTGCCGCGATGCCGGCCGCATTCGCCGCATAGCCGGCCGCGGCATAGGCCGCCTGCGCCGAGGCGCCAAAGCTCGGTGCGGAGTTGGGATCGAAGCCGATTTCCATGCGGTTGTAGCGCTCCGTGGTCGGCAGTTCCAATTCCCAGCGGAACCCCAGATTCAAGGTCAGCTTGGGAGTTACTCTCCAATCATCCTGGATGAACAGAGCGCCCCATTTGTAATTGGCCGAAAAGGGGCTGGCAACCCTCATCGAGGCGTTACTCGGCACTCCCAGGAGGAACGAGGCGAATCCCTGGCCGACAGGAGAGGAGTTGGAGCTTGGCAGAGGACCGCTGGTGAACTCGCTGCTGAACGTAATGATGGGAGCGTTCACGCCCGAAGTGCTCAGGTGGTTCTGCATCCAGTTCCGGATTTCGGATCCAAAGCGCACGCTGTGCTTGCCCTTTTGCCAGCCCAGGGTGGCGTTGAGGGTCTCGTTGGTGTTGTTGTCGTAGTAACCCGCAGTCCCTCCAATATTGTCAAAAACATCGCCGAAACCGATGTTCGGGAAAATAGCGCTGGATTTTGTGATCAGGCCGGTCATTTGCGGGGCAAAGCCCAGAGCCGCGTAGTCAACCCCGCTGGTCTTGGGACCATCGTCGTATTTCTGATAGGTCAGGCCCAGCTTCACATCGAGGACCAGGCTGGGAGAAAAGGTGAAGACATCGTCGATCGCGCCCACATACGAGCTTCGGAACTGCCTTTCTCCGGCTGTTCCGTTGCCGTACGTGTCTCCCCACCCTTCGAACCACTTATCCCAACTGAAACGCCCCATCAGGCGGTGCCTGTCGGAAAAGCTGTGATCCACGCGGCTGCTATACGTGTCGTAGGTGTCGGCCAGCGGATCGACCCAGATGTAGTTGCCTTGACCGTCGGGGCTGACTCCAGCCGAGTTGTTCGGGGAGCTTATGTACTTCAAGATGTTCGTGGCCACCGGGCTGATTCTGCTGACAGGGATCTTGTTATCGGGAAATGGAGAGCGGCTCAGATCGGCGTGCTCCCTGATGGAGAAAGGATCGTAGATCTGGTACTGGCTGCCCAAGGCCAATAGAGCGGAGAAATCGCCGTTTCTTTGCGCCTCGGTCGGCACGGAATCCTGGCTCGACGAAGGTGTCCTAAAGGGGTGCCTCTCCATGGTGAAGAACCAGAAAGTCTTGTTGTGGCCGTCATAGAGCTTCGGCAGGACAACCGGGCCGCCCAGCGAGAAGCCGTCGCGGTACTGCTCGGCGCTGTTGTAATACACGTAGGAGCGGTTGAAAGGATTCTGCGCCGCGATGGACGACGGGTAGAACTGGTAGTGCGCCTCGCCGTGGAGGGCGTTGGTGCCCGAGCGGCTGACCATGTTGAAGACCGCGCCGGAGGTGTGACCCTGGGTCGCGTCGTACACGTTGGTCTGGATCTTCATTTCTTCGACTGCATAGCTGGAAAGGCTGATGGCCGGCCGGGTGTATCCATTCGCCGCTCCGTTTTGCCCGGGCCCGCCCACGCTCTCGTTCGCAACACCATCCAACGTGATGCTGTTGTGGGCCAGGCCGGCGCCGTTGGAGCTCACCATCGTCAGTCCGTTATTCCAAGCCGGGTAGGGCGTGCGCAGTTCTCCCTGCTTCGACATGCCCGGCGCGAAGGTAAGGAGCTCCAGGGCCGAGCCGCCTTGGATGGGGATTTCGTCCAGTTCGGCTTTGCTGATGGTCGCACTCTGGCTCGCCTCGGTCGCCTGCAACACCTCCGCCGAAGCGCTGACCTGGATCGTTTCGTTTGTCCCGCCCAACTGAAGCCGGATGCTCAGCTCGACCGTCTCCGCCACACGCAGTTCAAGGTCGGAGCGGGCGTAGGTTTTGAACCCCGCATTACTGACGGTCACGTTATAGCGGCCGGGGATCAGATAGGGGATTCGGAAGGCGCCGGACTCATTGGCGACGGTCCTGGCAACGACGCCGGTCGCAATGTTGGTGACTTCGATCGTCGCCCCGGGGACCACAGCGGCGCTGGGGTCAGTCACGGTGCCGGTGATGGTGGCGCGGGACTCCTGTGCGTGAGCCGCGTTGGGTGTCAGACCGGGAAGCGCCAGCAGCGACAATCCCGCGAGCACGATTCTTGCCAAGTGTCTCATCTGAGCCGAGACCTCCTGTGGAAAATGAACCTAGCCCATACTCAAAGGGGGGAGGCCATGGGCGCAAGTCAATTCGCGGCGAATTCGCCGTGTTTTCTCCGTTCGTTAACAACGTTCGTTAACGGCGTTTACGGCCTGTTTATCATGTGTTAGACTTGTCCCAATCTTGGTAGTGAACCAGGACCGAGTAGGGTGCGCTGGCGCCCTGGACCGAGCCGGGGCTTTGGCCCGGCTCTTTTCGGCCCCCGGAGGGCGGCCAGAGATCGGCCGCGGACAAGGGGGTCCCTTCCACAGGATTTGCGGCATTCGTCGTTTGGAGGCGCAAAACAGGCCGGAGTCATGAAAGAGGCTGATCCAAGTGAACGGCCAGGCCTTGTGACCGGCCCCCAGCCTGACGCACGCGACCTTCTCGTGGAACGCGTGGCGGCCGGTTCCGCGTTTGGAAAATCGAACCGTCTGCGTGAGCTGTTTCTGTTCCTCTGCAATCGTAGATCGACCGATCCGGGAGGCGCGGTCCGGGAACAGGAGATCGGAATCCAGGTTTTCGGTCGCCGGCCGGACTACGACACGTCGCAAGACGCCATTGTTCGTGTGCAGGTGTCCCAGCTCCGCAAAAGGCTGGAGCAGTATTTCGCCTCCGAGGGCCGGGACGAGCCGGTGGTGATCGAGATTCCCAAGGGGGGCTACACGCCGGTCTTCCGCAGCCGCGAGCCGGATTCCTCGCCGGATCGGCCCTCAGAGTTGCTTCGAGCGCACGTGCCGCGCCTGGGGAAGCGGTGGATTGTAGTGCTCTCGGTTTTGGCCGCGGCTGGGGTTCTGGTGGTAGCGGGACTCGTGTTTGGGCCCTGGCATCTAGGCAGTTCGGCACGCTGGGCCCGCAATGCCGGTCCCGGGGCAACTGTAGATCGTCTGTGGTACCAGATCTTCGACAACGGGCGCCCAACCTGCATCGTTATCTCTGACGCGATGCTCG
This sequence comes from Bryobacterales bacterium, assembly GCA_016880505.1. Classification (GTDB taxonomy): domain Bacteria; phylum Acidobacteriota; class Terriglobia; order Bryobacterales; family Bryobacteraceae; genus JAEHDI01. Next base: position 5,913 of record JAEHDI010000901.1, read on the forward strand.
GGTTGTTCGAGGATGCGATCCAGCGTCAACTCTCGCTGAACGAATACCGGGACAAAGTTTTCAGCCGTCTGAGCGACGAGCGGCTGAAGGACCCGGCGGAGAAAGCCAGGTGGAGGGAGCAGGTTGGGGCGTACTTCACGCACATTTCCGACGCCCGGTCGGCGGCGAAGTTCTCGGTGCTCAACGCGGCGCGAAACCTGCCCACGGAGATCGTCTTCGCAGGGGACTTTGCGGTGAGCTACCTTCAGTCGCACAACCTCATTCTGGTGGGCACCCGGCGGACGAATCCCTGGGTGGACATGTTCGAGGACCAGTTGAACTTCCGCAGCGTATTTCGAGAAACGCCGCCGATGTTGTCCTATTTTCAGAATCGATCGCCCCGCCCCGGCGAGAGCGCGATTTATGCGGTCCAATGGACGAAGCAGGGGTACTGCCGGGTGGCCTTTCTGCCAAGCCCTGGCCGAAGCGGTAATGCTCTGCTGATCTCGGGAACCGACATGGCATCCAGCGAAGCAGGCGGGCAATTCATCAGCAGCGAGCACTGGATCCAGACGCTGTGTTCGTCACTGGGACTAGACCGGAATGCGCGGTTTCCCTATTTCGAGGTTCTGCTCAAGGTCGACTATATGACCTGGAACACTCCGAAGATCGAGCTGGTTGCCCACCGCACCTTCAAATTCTGAATTCGTGAGTCGATCACCGTCCGGCATTACGAAAACTGCTTTCGGCCGCAGGGCGCCGGGCGTTCCGTAATCCACGCTGAATAGTGCAATTGCCACAACGGGTGTTGATACGCTGCGCGGTCCGAAAGCGAAAAACTATCGAACTGGGGACGTGGGCGGGCCGTAGAAGAGAGTATGTGGACACGCCGGGACGTTCTCGCGTCCTTTTTGACCCGCGTTGGGGCGAGTGCCATCTGCGCCCGCAGTGGGTTCTGTGCAAAGCAGGAGACCATCTTCGAAAACAAGATGATCTCATCTGGCAACAACTTCCCTTCTCTCAACATTAGAGCGAACCAGCTCACCGAGATCTGTGTGGCTTTGCATCGCCGTAAGGCAGTGGCATCGATCGAACGCGATCTCGAGATCTCGCCCGCAGAGCTTCGCAACAGGATCAATTCTCTGGTCACGGCGGGGCTGGTCAAAAGATCGCCGGCCGGCCAGTTTCTTCCGACGTTCATGGTCGTCACGCTCGAGGATGCTAAATGGATGGCCCCGCCGGAGGAGATGGTGGAAGCAACCGGCCGCCTCATCGCGGACAGGCTTCCCGATATCCGGGCGCGGGCGGAGTCGATCCCGACAATCCGCCGGGCCGGGTTCTCCAAAAATGCTTTCCTCATTTTGAGCAACGTTCTCCTCGATAACTGGCAGATTGAGAACGTGGAAACGGAGTTCCTGAAAGCGGAACGGCCGTTGCGCGACGGCCGCCGTTACTATTACGCAATCTTCGAGAAGCCGGCCAGTCAACGGAGCGAAGCGTTCGGCATATACGGAAACGGGGGAGGCACGATGGGCAAGGTTCGTCTAGGTGTCTACGGGAAGCAGCGATACGACGGCAGCACATTGCTTTTCCCGTCAAAGGAAGAGTTCGCACGAATGTTCGAGTTGCCGGCGGAGGCGGATGTCAAGGCCGAAGCGGGCGCTCTGCTGGAGCATATGGTTGCGTTCGCACGGACGGGAGAGGACCACCTGAGTGCGAGCCAGAAGGCAGGGCTCAGCAAATTAGGACTTTTTGAAAACGGCGAACTACGGGTTTCGGTGTTCAGTGGCGCTGAGGAGAAGGAATTGGGGGACGTGGCCGCACTATTGACCCCTGCTTTGCTGGGCTTGCTCAAACGCCGGCGGGCCGGATTGCAGAGCGCGCACGAGCGCTCGCCGTACAGGGAAGAGGTGACCTTCAACGAGTTTTTCATTTGGTGGTATCACTTCTTCTATTCGGCCACAACTGACTGGCTCGCGCGCAAAGGCTTGCTTGAGATCCCACGTTCTGGAAACACCACGTACCTGATTGCAGATTAGCGGCTTATACCGGTGTTAATGGGGGACACGCTTTCTCCATTTTCATCTGAACCGAAACACTACCACGAGAACCACTTACGCCGGGGTTGTGGAAAGCCGTCCAGAATCCAGAGGTCGGATTTGGAGGATGCCGCCGTAGTGAAGAAACTCTTCC